>JBFMBK010000019.1 GCA_040755295.1 Bacillota bacterium
TCGCAGGGCACTAAACACCCCCCCCAAGCACCCACATGCTTTTATAAGTTATCATTTATTTCCCTGGAAGTCAATAATTTTATTCCGGTGTAACAGTCATATCCTGCTCTTCCTCGTCACCCCCCCCGCCGTCGATGACGATTCCGACGTTTCGGTACCGGGATAACCCCGTCCCCGCCGGGATAAGTTTGCCTATGATAACGTTCTCCTTAAGCCCGATCAGCGGATCCTCTTTCCCCTTAATCGCCGCGTCGGTTAGGACCCTGGTCGTCTCCTGGAATGAGGCCGCCGATAGGAATGAATCCGTGGCTAAAGAAGCCTTGGTTATTCCTAAAAGCACGGGCCGTGCGGATGCAGGTTGCCCCCCATTCTCAATCCGCGCATTTTCTTCTTCGAATTCAAAGATTTCGACCAGGCCACCCGGCAGGAGGGCGGTGTCACCGGATTCTTCCGCCTTTACCTTCCTGAACATCTGCCGTACAACCACCTCTATGTGCTTGTCGTTGATTTCTACGCCCTGGAGCCTGTAAACCCGTTGTACCTCTTTTAAAAGGTACATCTGCGTGGCTTTGACCCCTTTTATTTTCAACAAGTCGTGCGGGTTTACAGAACCTTCGGTCAACTCATCACCCGGAGCTACACGGTCGCCGTTCTGCACCCGCAAACGGGCGCCGAAAGGAACGGGATATACATTACTCTCGCCGTCATCGCTTATCAACTCTATTTCGCGCCGCCCCTTCGTTTCGCGGACCTCGACAACCCCGTCCATCTCCGCTATTACGGCCTGACCTTTGGGACGCCGGGCCTCGAACAGCTCTTCCACCCGCGGCAGGCCCTGGGTTATATCCTCGCCGGCCACACCCCCGGTATGGAAGGTGCGCATCGTCAACTGTGTTCCCGGTTCTCCTATCGACTGGGCGGCTATGATCCCTACCGCTTCACCGATATCCACGGGAAACCCGGTTGTGAGGTTGCGCCCGTAACAGCGGGAACACACCCCGTACCGGGCCCTGCAGGTCAGCACGGAGCGAATTTTTACCTTTTTAATACCGGCGGTCGTAACTCTTTCTACCGCCTCTTCCTGAATCTCTTTCCCTTTGTGGGTAATAACTTCCTGCGTATCCGGGTCAATTACGTCCTCCGCCGCAATGCGTCCGAGAATACGGTCTGATAATTTTTCAATGACCTCGTTGCCGTCCTTTACCTCCTGCACCTCTACGTAGTCATCCGTACGGCAATCCTCTTCGCGCACGATTACATCCTGAGCCACATCGACAAGGCGGCGGGTAAGGTAACCGGAATCGGCCGTCCTCAGTGCGGTGTCCGCCAGCCCTTTACGTGCGCCGTGCGTGGAGATAAAGTACTCCAATACCGTAAGCCCTTCACGGAAGTTTGCGCGGATCGGCAGGTCGATGATTCTACCCGACGGATCGGCCATCAAACCGCGCATTCCGGCCAGTTGCCTTATCTGCTGAATATTACCGCGAGCGCCTGACAAGGCCATCATGTAAACAGGGTTAAAGAGATCCTTTCTGGCGTTTTCCAGTAACATGTTCTTCAGGTCCTCTGTCGCCTGACCCCAGATGCCGATAATCTTGAGATAACGTTCCTCCTTGGTGATAAGGCCGCGGTGGTACTGGTGCTCCACTTCCTCCACCTTTTGGTCCGCTTCACCCAACAATCTCGGTTTCTCTTCAGGAATCACTATATCTTCGATCCCGATCGTAAGCCCGGCCCGTGTGGCGAATGTGAAACCTAACTGTTTGGCGCTGTCAAGCAGCGCGGTTGTCCGCGCATACCCGAGCTTCCGATAACACGAATCAACGATTTGGCTCAGCGCCTTCTTGTCTGTGACGCTGCCAAGCACCTTTTCCCCGAGCCGGCTCAAGCGCACACCGTCGCTTTCATTTACCTGGCTCAGCTTCGCTGGGAGTATATTGTAAAAAGTCATCCGGCCCACCGTGGTCTCGACAGTGGAGGTCTCCGTCTTAATGCCCAGCAGACGAACACGGATCCGTTCATGGAGCGTTACCGCCTCCGCCTCATAGGCCCTGACAGCCTCCTCCGGGTCGCAATACGTTTTCGGATTCGGCCTGTTTTCCTTGGACTCCAGGGTGAGGTAATGGATTCCAAGTACCATGTCCTGCGTAGGAATAGCCACCGGTTGCCCGTCTTTCGGATTCAGGATATTATTCGTCGAAAGCATCAGCAGCCGCGCCTCGGCCTGCGCTTCAGCCGACAGGGGTACGTGCACGGCCATCTGGTCGCCGTCGAAGTCCGCATTGTACGCGGTACATACCATCGGGTGTATCTGAATTGCCCGTCCTTCCACAAGTACCGGCTCAAAGGACTGAATTCCCAGCCGGTGCAGCGTCGGCGCCCGGTTTAAGAGAACCGGGTGGTCCTTAATCACGTCCTCCAGGACGTCCCAAACTTCGGGTTTCATTCTTTCAACCATTCGCTTGGCGCTCTTGATGTTGTGCGCAAAGCCATGGTTTACAAGTTTCTTCATCACAAAAGGTTTGAAAAGTTCAAGTGCCATCTCACGCGGAAGTCCGCACTGGTGGAGCTTCAAACCGGGTCCTACGACAATAACAGACCGCCCGGAATAATCAACCCGCTTGCCGAGCAGATTCTGCCGGAAACGACCCTGTTTTCCCTTCAACATGTCACTCAAGGATTTCAATGGCCTGTTTCCCGGGCCTGTAACCGGCCTGCCCCGGCGCCCGTTATCGATCAGGGCGTCGACGGCTTCCTGCAGCATCCTTTTCTCATTGCGCACGATAATGTCCGGCGCGCCGAGTTCCAGGAGCCGCTTCAAACGGTTGTTGCGGTTGATTACCCGCCTGTAGAGATCGTTCAGGTCCGAGGTCGCAAACCGGCCGCCGTCCAATTGGACCATAGGCCTTAACTCGGGTGGGATTACCGGAACGACACTTAAAACCATCCATTCCGGCCGGTTGGACGACTTGCGAAAAGCCTCCACCACTTCCAACCGCCTGATTGCGCGTACCCTGCGCTGACCTGAAGTCTCCTTTATCTCGTGACGAAGGTCCTCTGCGAGACCATCGAGTTCGATTTCCCTCAACAGCACTTCAATCACTTCTGCGCCCATGCCTGCCTTGAACGCGTCACCGTATTTATCACGGTGTTCCCGGTATTCACTGTCGGTTAAAAGCTGTTTCTTGATTAATGGTGTATCGCCGGGGTCTGTTACAAGATATGAAACAAAATACAAAACCTTCTCCAGCGCCCGCGGCGACATGTCGAGAAGAAGGCCCATCCTGCTTGGAATGCCCTTGAAATACCAGATGTGCGAAACAGAAGCGGCCAACTCGATGTGACCCAGACGTTCCCGGCGTACTTTAGCGCGCGTAACCTCGACACCGCAACGGTCACAAATGACCCCTTTGTAGCGGACCCTCTTGTATTTACCGCAATAACACTCCCAGTCTCTGGTCGGCCCGAAAATACGTTCGCAAAACAAACCGTCCCGCTCCGGCTTAAGCGTGCGGTAATTAATGGTTTCGGGTTTTTTAACCTCACCGTGTGACCATTCACGAATCTGCCCGGGAGACGCCAGCCCAATCTGAATACGGTCAAAGCTGTTCAATTCAAGCACGCCTTTGCACTCCTTGGAAAGTGAAAATAGGGGTCTTCAGATTAGAACCATTCTTCTTTTCGGCGAGAAACGCTCCAACTTCGACTCCTATTCTTCACTTTTGAATTATTATCCGTAAGCTTATTGTTGGTTTCTATATCCGGTCTTGTTTTGTCTTTTTACTTCAGAGTCACTACTCCTAGTTTTTTGCCTATGCTTCCTCCATCGCCTCGTCCTCTTCTAAAACCTCCTCATGAAGGTCCTCATCCTCTTCTTCCTCGTCTGCTCCGCTGACCGCGCTCTTTGATGAACCAGGCTGCGGCATATACTTAATATCAAAGTCCAGTTCACGGGCAGTCTCGCTTATATCCTCATCATTTTCCCTAATTTCTATTTCGCTCCGTGTATCGGTAAGAACCTTTACGTCGAGTCCGAGACTTTGAAGCTCCTTTATTAAAACCTTGAAGGACTCCGGAACACCCGGTTCGGGCACGTTTTCCCCTTTCACTACCGCTTCGTAAGTCTTGACCCGGCCGACAACGTCGTCTGATTTTACCGTGAGCATCTCCTGTAAGGTGTACGACGCACCGTATGCCTCGAGCGCCCACACCTCCATTTCTCCAAACCGCTGCCCGCCGAACTGAGCCTTGCCGCCGAGAGGCTGCTGCGTTACCAGCGAATAAGGACCCGTTGAACGCGCGTGGATCTTATCATCAACCAGGTGCGCAAGCTTGAGCATGTATATATAACCTACGGAGATCTTGCTGTCAAAACGTCTCCCCGTACGGCCGTCATAAAGCCAGGTTTTCCCGTTTTCCGGTATGCCCGCCATCCGCAGCGTTTCGATCAACGCCTCCTCGGTCGCGCCGTTGAAAATCGGCGTATCCACTTTGAATCCCAGCACCTTCGCCGCCCACCCAAGATGAGTCTCCAGTACCTGTCCGAGGTTCATCCGCGAAGGCACGCCCAGCGGGTTGAGCACAATCTCCACAGGTGTTCCGTCCTGCATAAAAGGCATATCCTCTTCCGGAAGGATCCGGGCGATAACCCCCTTATTACCATGACGCCCGGCCATTTTGTCGCCGACCGAAACCTTTCGCTTTTGGGCCACGTATACCCGAACGAGCTGGTTCACACCAGGCTTTAACTCGTCACCCTTTTCACGGGTAAAGACCTTTACATCCACGACCTTCCCCGACTCGCCATGCGGTACCCGCAACGAGGTATCACGCACCTCGCGGGCCTTTTCTCCAAAAATAGCCCGCAGCAGCCGTTCCTCCGCCGTGAGTTCCGTTTCCCCCTTCGGGGTAACCTTGCCGACCAGGATGTCGCCCGTGCGCACTTCAGCGCCGATCCGCACCACACCCCGGTCATCCAAATCTCTTAAAACATCCTCACCCACATTGGGGATATCCCGGGTGATTTCCTCCGGGCCGAGCTTGGTATCCCGTGCCTCACATTCATACTCTTCGATATGAATTGAAGTAAAGTAGTCTTCTTTCACCAGTTTTTCGCTTACCAGAATGGCGTCCTCGTAATTGTAGCCTTCCCACGGCATGAAGGCTACCAGAACGTTCCTGCCAAGGCTCAACTCCCCGTGGTCCGTACTTGGACCGTCGGCGATTACGTCCCCCTCCTGCACGCGTTGGGCGGCTCTTACAATAGGCCGCTGGTTTATGCAGGTACCCTGGTTCGAGCGATCGTATTTCGCCATCGTATGTCTTTCCGTCACGCCGTCGTCGCCGTCGATAATTATCTCCGTCGACGTTACCCTTTTAACCACACCGGTTCTGCCGGCAAGAATTACGGACCCCGAATCACGGGCGGCCTTACCTTCGATCCCCGTTCCTACCAGAGGCGACTCCGCTCTTACCAGCGGGACCGCCTGACGCTGCATATTAGCGCCCATCAGCGCCCGGTTTGCGTCATCGTGCTCCAGAAAGGGTATCAGCGAAGTGGCTACACTGAAGACCTGTTTCGGCGATACGTCCACATAGTCCACTTCTTCCACGGGAACGACCAGTATCTCGCCCTTGTGGCGGGAATTAGCGCGGTTCTCAGTAAAATATCCGTTCTCATCAAGCGCAACGTTCGCCTGAGCTATGACATACCGTTCTTCCTCATCGGCGGTCATATACACAAACTCTTCCGTTACCCTTTTATTATCCTTGTCGACTTTCCTGTAGGGGGTTTCTATAAAACCGAAATCGTTAACCCTTGCATATGTCGTAAGTGAACCGATGAGCCCGATGTTGGGTCCCTCAGGAGTCTCGATAGGACAGATCCTGCCGTAATGCGAGTGATGCACGTCGCGGACTTCAAAACCGGCGCGTTCCCTGCTCAGTCCACCGGGGCCCAACGCCGACAACCGCCGCTTATGGGTCAGCTCGGCCAGGGGGTTGGTCTGGTCCATGAACTGTGAAAGCTGGCTTGATCCGAGAAATTCTTTAATTGCGGCCACGACGGGCCGGATGTTTATCAAGACCTGGGGTGTAATCACCTCAACGTCCTGAATAGTCATACGCTCCCTGACCACCCGCTCCATCCGCGAAAGGCCGATCCGGAATTGATTCTGCAACAGCTCACCCACAGAGCGCAGGCGCCGGTTGCCGAGGTGGTCTATATCGTCTACTTGTCCCTCTTCGCGCATAACCTTTAACAGGTAGCGCACAGTCGCTATGATATCTTCGGGGGTTAATTCCCGTATAAAGTCGCGATCCTGGGGGACCATTTTTTTAAGGTAGGGGTCCCACTCCTCGGGGCTGTCGACGTTATAGCGGTAGAGCACGCCATGCCCGAGTTTCTTGTTTAGCTTATAACGACCCACGTGACCCAGGTCGTACCTTTTCGGGTCAAAGAATAAGCTTTCCAGAAGCACCCTTGCGCTTTCCACGGTAGGCGGCTCTCCGGGACGCAGGCGTTTGTAAATCTCGACCAGCGCCTCTTCCTCTGTGGTTGCGGTATCCTTACCCAAAGTCTCCTGAATGAACTTGTCGCTTTCAAACAGGTCCATAACGCGTGCGTCGTTTGCGTAACCAAGTGAACGGATAATGGCCGTACCCGGCACCTTACGTGTCCGGTCGACGCGCACCCAGATGATATCGTTTACGTCCGTTTCGAATTCCAACCACGCACCCCGGTTGGGTATAATGGTTGCCGTATAAAGCTTTTTACCGCTCTGGTCGATTTGCCTGCCGAAGTAGACCCCAGGGGACCGAACAAGCTGGCTGACAACTACCCGCTCAGCCCCGTTAATAATGAAGGTACCCTTATCAGTCATCAGCGGCAGGTCCCCCATAAAAACCTCTTGCTCTTTAATCTCGCCCGTTTCCTTATTAATAAGGCGTACTTTTACCCTTAGGGGAGCCGAGTAAGTGACATCACGGTCCTTGCATTCCTGGACCGAGTACTTGGGTTCACCTATGGTATAATCGAGAAAACCCAGAACAAGATTACCGGTAAAATCTTTAATGGGGGAGATGTCCGACAGGGCTTCCTTCAATCCCCGCTCCAAAAACCAACGGTAAGACTTTCGCTGTACCTCAATAAGGTTTGGCAGCTCTAAAACCTCTTTCAGCCTGCCGTAACTCACCCGCTCACCGTCTGCTCCCGTGAATACCGGTATCGCCACGCCTTAACCCCCTTGGCTCTATTCAAATTTTTATATTTTATTCCCGTTCCGCAACTTTCCGGGAAGAACCCTTTTAGCGAGATTAATACCAACAAGTGGGTATTGGTGATGATTAGAAAAGTGTTTTAAAAACAACAAAAACCCATGCTCCCCTCCCTGACCGGAATGGGCGCCTGCTTTATAAGTATCCCGCTATTCCATTTTAATCGCGGGTATATCCCCCCAACGACCTCTTTTTAACAGCAATGCCTAACAATATTAGCACAAAAGCATTCTAGTCGTCAAGATAATGTTTTACTTTCGTAAAGGTTTTGGCTGTCGGCGTTAATTTATATGCCTAATAATAGTGGATACCGGTTAAATCGGGATAGGGGGCGGCTTTTAGCCGCCCCCTCCCACACCACCGTACAAGCCGTCCCGGCATACGGCGGTTCGTCAGGAACGCGCTATCGAGTATCGCTTTGTCAGACTTACGAGACCCAGTTTAGCAAAATGTTCGTTGTTTAAGTACCCATGGTGTGCCTGTCAGACCTCCCCGGGTAAGAACAATAGCTTTCCTCCCATGTACCCGCCGCATTTATTGTATAGGGGCTCGGGCAGTGTTGGACTTCGTTTTGTTTGGCAAACTCGTCCGCCCCAATTCAGCCTCGTATGCGGTTCTTGTTCATCGGGTCGGGATTTTGCCTCCGGCTTCCTTCAGATTCCACTTCGCGGTGGACACCCTTGCCCTTGGCTAATGCACTGCCAAGCCCATAGCGGACTTTCACCGCCAAGCTATCGCCCATGCCAGGGCGCACCAATTATAAACCCTGCCGCTGTGCCCAGGGCAGGGTTTATTCGAAACGTTTGTTTCGCCTATCTTCTCCCGGGAGGCGCTTCACAACTACGCCTGCCATTGGAAGGGCGAATTGGGAGGACCTCGACATGCTCGTTTTTCGCAGCCTCAGGAACCCTTTCTGATTTTGATTACCGAAAGCCGCTATGTTGTCTTTCCACGGCTTAAATGTTTTGCAACACTCTTCTAGGTGAGGTCCTTAAACTGACTCATCACCTGTTTGGAAGCCTGAATATCTTGGGCAACCATTTGTTCAGGAGTGCTGTACGGGTTGTAGTACCCTTTATTCTTTGCGTAATCAAATATTCTTTCCTGCGACTTCTGAGCCTGTTGCAACTGCTGCGCAAGAACCCCTCTTAACTCGGGATTTGCGGTTTCGTTCAAAGCGTTGGCGAACATGGTCACATCTTGTTTTGCAGCCGTAAGAAGGTCCAGGGTAATGGCTTTATCATCCATGCTATATTCCTCCTAAAACTTGCTGTAATTGTGTAACCGCCTGTTTACAGTCGGAAATGCCGGTTTTAATCAAATCTTTAAGGTCCGGGTCCTTGACCATTTGAAGATAGGTATAACCCTTTTGAACGCTAAGGTTCTTTGCCGTTAAGAGCTCATGGGCCTCCAGTAATTCGTGAGCCGCAAATTTCGCCATAGTATCACCCCCTTTAACCGGTAGTATAACCAGACCGATTTCTTGCTAAACCCAGGCTTTTTTAGGGAACAAGACCCACGAGTATTCGGTAAAGAAAACTCTTCCCCTTAAGGGTGATATAAGCTATAATGCTGGTAAATGTCGAATTATACTGTGTTCGTCCCTGTCAAAACCATTTTTCGTGAAAGGGAGATATATATGCTCAGACAGTTGTCAAAGTTTTTTAGGGACGAGAGAGGACAAGGCTTTGTCGAATATACGTTTATAATGATTTTGATCGCCATGGTGGCCATGTTCGCTTTCGGTATCTTTGGTCAAATGGTCTCAAACAGCATTAATTCTACGACAAATAGTATCCCAAATTAGAATGCCGCCCCGTCTCACAATTCTCGGTATGATTAAATGGTCTTTGTTTTGGAAGTGAAAATTGCCCGGCTTTTGCCGGGCGGAGAAGAATATTTTGGGCTTATGACCATTATAATCGGAAAAGCTCCTTTTGTAAAGTCTAATAACGCCATCTCGTAAAACAATAGTTTATAAACCTTCGAACCTCAATCAAAGATGTCTTCGAAAACGCTTAGTATCCCTTGCTTTTTCTTCTTTTTCCCGTGGAAGTAATCTTTACTCCCGTAATGTCCGTGTTTGTGGTCGTCGTCGTGACCGGTTTTATGTTCTTCGTATTGACGCGTATCATGGCGATCGTCCTCATAGCGGTCTCCCGTCTCAAAATCCCTCGCCAGCGCAACAACCTTCTCAAGTTCTCCGCGGTCCAGCCACACCCCGCGGCAGTTGGTGCAAACATCAATAAGCACTCCGTACTTGGGGACCTCTTTTAATGTGTTATGGCAAACCGGACAATCTTTCATAATTTTAACCTCCTTATTTTTATTATTATTGTTATTATATGGGATATTTATCCCTTTCACAATATTTTTGCATAAATCACATGATCACCGCTCACATAATAATTACGTCAGATATATCATCTCAATCGGGCATCCGAAAGCCGTAAAAACCACTTTTCGGTTTCCACCAACCAAAAGACAACGCTGCCCAGAATAAAACATATCAACATTTCGACGGCTGTCAAAGGTACTGTCCTGAAGATATCCTGGAACCATGGTACGTAAATCACTGCAATCTGCAAAGCGACTGTTAAAACCACGGCGCCGAACATGGGCTTGTTGGATAAAACGCCGGCCTTAAAAAGCGAAATCTTGCCGGTGCGGATAGCCATTACATGACCAAGCTGGGACAGGGCCAGCGTTGTGAAGAGCATGGTCTGCCAGGTATTGTTGTTCGTCTGCCAAGCCCAATAACCAAGACCCAGGGAAATCGCGGCCATTAAAGCTCCCACCCAGAGAATATGCACGCCAAGCCCGCCGGCGAAGATACCCTTCTTGGTATCGGGCGGCGGGCGGTTCATTGCTTCGCGCTCCGCCGGCTCGACCGCGAGGGCCAGGGCCGGCAGTCCGTCCGTTACGAGGTTGATCCAGAGAATCTGCAACGGGGCAAGAGGCACCGGCATGGCGGTAAGCATCCCGACAAACAGCACCAGAATTTCCCCAAAATTAGTGGTCATAAGGTACTTTAAGAATTTGCGTATGTTGTCGTAGATTACCCGCCCCTCCTCCGCTGCGGCGACAATGGTCGCGAAGTTGTCGTCAAGCAACACCATATCGGCTGCTTCTTTGCTCACGTCGGTGCCGGTGATCCCCATGGCTATCCCGATATCCGCCTTTTTAAGCGCCGGGGCATCGTTGACCCCGTCGCCGGTCATGGCGACAACATGCCCCTTCAGTTTCAAGGCCTCGACGATTTTCAGCTTATGTTCCGGAGATACCCTGGCATACACCGCGGCATCCTCCACCATCTCTGTTAATTCGTCGGGTGTCAGCTTCTCCAGTTCCTGTCCGGTAATAACCGTCTCCTTCTCCGTAATCCCAAGCTCACGGGCGATCGCCAGTGCCGTCAGCGGATGGTCGCCGGTAATCATCACCGGGTCAATACCGGACCGGCGGCATATCGCCACCGCCTCTTTCGCCTCTTGACGGGGCGGGTCCATCATCCCGATCAGGCCCAAAAAAATATAATCTCTTTCTATTTCTTCTTCCTGCGCTGTTTCCGGAAAGGACCCAAGGCTCCGGAAAGCAACGCCCAGCACCCTCAGCCCGGATCCGGAAAGCCTATTGTTTGCTTCAATAATCCAATCGCGCCGGTTTTTATTCATGGGTTGTGCATAACCGTCAACCCATACCTTTTCACATATATCCAGAACACTACCCGTAGCTCCTTTGCTGAAGGAGACAAAAGATTCAGATTGCCACGGATAAACGTAAGGAAGCGCCTTTGACCCGTTTTCAATCATCCGGTGAATGGTAGTCATTCTTTTCCGTTCGGAGGTAAAAGGAATTTCCGCCACCCGCGGCATAAAAGTCTCCAGGTCAGGCTTTTGCATGCCTGTCCTTGCGGCCGCCACCACTAACGCCCCTTCGGTTGGGTCGCCGATATAACCATGCCTGTCCTCTTTTTCATTAAAGGAAAGAAGCGCGTCGTTGCATAACGCCCCGGCCGTTAAAAGCCCCAAGACAATGGGTGAAAAAAGCTCGTCCGGCAGAACCTGTCCTTCGGCGGGCAGGTCTAAGTCTCTGATTCTTCCCGAGGCTTCTTCCGCCGGCAGCGCCAGTCTTGTAACCACCATCCGGTTTTCGGTAAGTGTTCCGGTCTTGTCCGAACATATCTTAGTCACCAGCCCGAGGGTCTCAACGGCGGGCAGCTTACGAATGAGGGCACGGCGCCGCAGCATCCGCTGCGCTCCCAGCGCCAGAGCAATGGTTACGGCTGCGGGGAGTCCTTCAGGGACAGCAGCAACGGCCAGGCTCACGCCGGTTAAAAACATCGTCTTGAGATCTTCGCCGCGAAGCAGTCCTAGGGCCACTACTACCGCCACTATGGCGATGGCGATAATCCCCAGCGTGCGCCCAAGCGCGGCCATCCGCCGCTGCAGCGGGGTGGATCCGGCCCCTACGGACTGGATCATCTCGGCGATGCGCCCAAGCTCCGTGTCCATTCCGGTGGCTGTAGTCACCACATGGCCTCTCCCGTTGGTAACCACGGTACCTTTATATACCGTGTTGAGGCGGTCGCCCAGGGTAAGCTCGTCCTCCGAGATGAATGAAGCGTTTTTTTCCGTTGGAAGCGATTCACCGGTAAGTACGGATTCCTGGATACGCAAGTTTATCGCTTCGAAGAGACGGCCGTCGGCGGGTACGATACCCCCCACCTCCAGAAAGAAGATATCCCCGGGGACAAGCCCTGTGGCAGAGATTTCCTGTACCTCGCCGCTTCGACGAACCTTGACGGCCGGTGTGGCAAGCCGTTTAAGCGCGGCCATCGCCTTTTCCGCCCGGTATTCCTGGACAAAACCAAGAACGGCATTCAGGATCACTATCGTCAGGATTGCTGCGGCATCCTTATAGTCATGAAGGAACACAGAAGCCGCCGCCGCCATAATCAATACGATTATCATCACTGCGGTTAATTGTTCCCACAAAATGCGCCAGGGGCTTTTCGGGCCGCGTTCTTTCAGCGTATTCGGGCCGTATTCCAGCAGCCGTTCGTTAACTTTATCCGGAGTAAGCCCGGTCTCCGGGTCTGATTCGAGTCTACTCAAAATAGTCTCTAAATCGGCGCTATACCATTCGTTCATTCCCAAGCTCCTTCGAAAATAAATCAACCGCCAAGAACGCCATGTATCAAGAAAAGGATTTTATGACAACACTTAACTCGCTGGTTCCACGTAAATTTTCATCGTTCGTGGTGCCGCCTAAGGCGGCATGGGGCACTCCTTTGAAAATAAACGTTCTTTCGTAGGGCACGGCGACTAAGCAACACGCTTACGGATCTACTTTTTCGTAGTGCCGCTGAGAATGCGGCATGTGGGACACCTCTAAATAAATGCGGCTAAAATACGATAAAGAAAATTCTTCGTGAAAAAAAGCTCTCAAACAATCATACGGGAGTACAACACCTGTTTGTGTTGTCGGTCGGGAGAAATCCAACATCCCTCCAATAGACCCAACAATATCATAGTATTATATTATATTATGTTACGCTTTTTCGTTCAACGGTTCTGAATTTCAATTTCCACAACAAGCAAAAGCATAATTTCCTATACAACGAAGAAGGACACCTTCACGAGGTGTCCTTCGGTATTCGCAAACCGTTGGTATTACTGGTGCCGGAGACCGGGGTCGAACCGGTACGGTCATTAATGACCGAGGGATTTTAAGTCCCTTGCGTCTGCCTATTCCGCCACTCCGGCGTAGTTTATATTGTAACAGATAGGCCGGAACAGTTCAACCACTCGAAAATCACCCTCGGCAATATCCAACTCACCGGACCCCTGCTTGTGATTTCCATAACTTGAACGCCAATCTTTGGATTGGAAAAAAATCGGCATGGTCATTCCCGTCTCCGGGCCGCCCCTGCCGAATATTATCGAAATCTGTGAATCAGGTTCTTCTATTTCATATCCTCGCCTGTAGCAAACTTCTGCAGTTTGATCTCGACCTTTTCGGTGAGTCCTTCATAGTACGTACGAAGGAGGGCAAGAACTTCGTCACGCCCGAAGTGGTCCGGAACGGCCTCGCCCTCGGAGAGCATCTTGCGCAGCTTGGTTCCGCTGAGGATAACCCGATCCGCTTTGGTGTGCGGGCAAGTGCGCATGGACGCCATGCCGTCGCACTTATAGCAGTAGAATGTCCAGTCAATCTTGAGAGGCTGACATTTTAGGAATTTCGGTCCGTCACCCTTCGGAATCTTTTCGAAGATCGTCTGGGCGTCAAAGATGCCGTAGTAATCACCGACACCGGCATGGTCGCGGCCGATAATCATGTGGGAAACACCGTAGTTCTGGCGGAAGGTGGCGTGCAGCAGGGCCTCTCTCGGGCCGCCGTAACGCATTTCCATCGGGTAGCCGGCCTGGATTACGGTATCCTTATTGAAGTAGTTCTCGACGAGGACGTCGATGCATTTCACACGGACTTCCGCCGGAATGTCGCCCGGTTTCAGGGCGCCGATCAAAGAGTGGATGATAACGCCGTCACAAACCTCGATGGCGATTTTGGCAAGGTATTCATGTGAACGGTGCATGGGGTTACGGAGCTGCAGTGCGGCAATGGTGCTCCACCCTTTTTCCTGGAAGATTGCACGGACTTCGGAAGGCCTCTTGTAGACCCCTGCAAATCTGGTGGGGAAGTCGAGCTCGCTCAGTACCTTGACGGGGCCGGCAAGGTTGACTTCTTTTTGCTTGTGGACCTTCTCGACGCCAGGGTGACCGGCGATGTCATCGGTCGTGAATACCTGGTTGCATTCCCAGGTCTTATCGGCTTCGGTCATTTCGTATTTCTCGGTTACCGTCATAGTCGCCATTAGGGTTCCCGTCGCGTCATCCACGAGGGTAATCTCTGAACCCACCGCGATAGCGTCGGCGTCTTCCTTGCTGCAGTCTACCGTAATCGGTATCGGCCAGAATGTCCCGTCGGCCATGGTAAATTTCTCACATACGCCCTTCCAGTCCGCCTTGGTCATAAAACCATTCAGCGGGCTGAACGCGCCGATACCCATCATTATAAGGTCGGAAGTCGCCCGGGAATGAATCCGGACCTGTTTCAGAGTTGCGGCTCTCTTGAGTTCCGCGTCAAGCTTCGCCCCTTCAAGTAAACAACAAACCAAGCCTTTCCCACCATGTGGTTCAATTAAAGCCATTCTATTATTTCCTCCTTAAATTCAGATCAAATTGATTCATTAAAGATGGAATACTCTTTCTACCGGTCGTTACCTCACGTCGGTATCCTCGGATACCAGTAACACCTCCCTTGGCTTGTGATTATGAGAACTTGTTATAAAAAAAAGAAAAGCTGAAGTTGTACCAACTAACTAAAGTTTAAAGCCTTGTCCGTAAATTTGTCAATACCCTCCTGCGTTATGTAACTACCGGGAAAAAAACTTACAGGACAAAGTGCGAATTTTCAGATAGACGGTATTCTTTCCCCGCATACCTGTCACACCTTAAACCTGATGTTCAGGATATCTCCGTCCCTGACGATATATTCCTTGCCCTCCAGCCTGAACAGCCCGGCCTCACGCACTTTGGCGGTCGTACCGAGACGGGAAAGGTCTTCGTAGTGAAAGGCTTCCGCCCTGATAAACCCGCGTTCCAGATCCGAATGTATCTTTCCGGCGGCCTTTTTCGCCACCGTTCCCTTGGTAATCGTCCAGGCTTTCACTTCGTCTTCGCCCACCGTGAAGAATGAAATCAGCCCGAGTGAACGGTAGGCCGCCGTCGCAAGGCGCGCGACCCCGGCCTCCTCCAGCCCGAGATCCCTTAAAAACTCCATCCGGTCTTCCGGGGCAAGCAGCGCTATTTCCGCTTCGATCTGCGCCGCCACCTCCACCACAGGAAGATCCCTCTTGGCGGCGTAATCGACAAGCGGTCTTCTTTCCGGATAATCGTTGTTCCTCAGTCCTTCTTCGTCAAGGTTCACGGCGAGAATCATCGGTTTTTCCGTCAAAAAACCGTAACCGGGAACGATCTCCTCTTCTTCAGGTGTAAGGTCAACGTTTCCTACGGCGCGCTCGTTGTTTAAGGCGTCGAGCAACCGTTCCAGAAGCGCTATTTCCAGGACCGCCTGTTTGGCGATCTTCTTCCCGCCGCGAATGTGCTCAAGCCGCCGTTCAATCAGCATTATATCCGCGAAAAGCAGCTCCGAGTGGATTTCTTGAAGTTCTTTCAGCGGCTGCACCGCCTCGAAATATGAAGGGATCTCCGGTGCGTCAAAAGCCCGCACCACATAGCAAAGCGCGTCTGCGCCCCTTACTTCTTCCAGGAACCGTACGCCGGCCGCCCGGTCCCCCCGGCGCGGGTCAAGGCCGGGGATGTCCTTAATATCCACGCGTGCGCAGGTCGTCTTTTGGGGACGGTAAATCGCCGTCAGGAAATCCAGGCGCTTGTCGGGGACCGGCGCCGAACCCGTATGGACCTTGGCGTCACCCGTAACGCCGGTGGGTGCCGTCATTCCGGTCAACAAATTAAAAAAGGTGGTCTTACCCACCAGAGGCAACCCAACTAAACCGATTTCCAAAACCCCTGCCTCCTCCCTTAAAAATAGCACTTATTTCGCTGGGCGTCGCGATAAGCAACGCATTGCTGTGTCAGCCCGCCGGAGCTGAATCCTCATGTACCTCTATGTACCTCCGGTTCGTCTCCAACGTTCTTCCTTGCCCTGCATCGCTTCTCACGACGTTTCGCCCTTACTACGTTACTGCTTTTAAGCAGCCAACCTTACGGGTCTCCCCATTTTCATTCTTCAGTTGGATCGACCCCCGGCTACATGGCCAATTCCTCTGAAAAATAATACTTTTTTCGGAGGGCGCAACGATAAGAATTTCATTGGTACATCACTTCTCGCCGCGTTCTATGTATGTTTACGGGTCTATATTTTCACGCTTTGAAATGTTTTGGCCGTTCATTCCCAGCCGATTTCCACATTATCGCCTTCCGTCAACTCTTCCGTATACTCCGCCGGACGGCCGTTAAGTAAAATCTTGATTCTCCCGCGGGCCTGGCTCAAATCGAAATCAAGATACCTCAAAACGTCAATGAAAAGCGGCTTTTTTTCTCCGGTAATGGTGATTTCTTTCCCGTTCACAGTCACCCTTAAGCCTTCCGATGCGGTATCGGCGGACTCACCGTCTCTGTCCGGGTTATTCGCCTGCCCGGTTTCCTTGTCCGATACAACGACAACATCGCCTGGTTTCAACGTATAATCAAGACCGACCGGAACCCCGTCAACCACCGCCTCCGCTATGGTTGGGTCGAACCCGACGGCTGCGAGCAGTTGCCCCACCGAATGACGTAACTCCATCCACAGCCGGTCTCCCTCTCTGATTTCCGTCGCCGGATCCACCGCAACATCGTTTAACCTGAACATCGGAGGCAAAGAAACCTCCTGTCCGTTCAAAACAACCTGCACCGGCAGAACATCGGCAAAAAACTCGCCCGCCCTCGCCGTCGCATCCCTCCCGTTCTTCGCGGGGACCACCTCAATCCGGTCGCCGTCTTTGACCGGCGTTTGAAGGTTGCCGTTCTCCCCGTTAACGCTTATGGTTGCGGGACGCGCAAGCTCACCGTATACAACCGTCTCCTGTCCGTTGACGTAGAAACGTAGGTCCCTTCCGTTTACCCCGAATAACTCCGGGGGTTCGTACTCCAGGAGTGACATACAGTTAACGACGCGCAGATCGCCGGGGTTGAAAACGCGGTGTTCCTTACCGTTCACCCTAACCGTTATAAGATTGAGGCCTTGCTGCTTCAGGGCGGAAAAGGCGATCCCGACCACCGTTATACCTTCCGGACCGGCAAGGACATCTTCTTCCGGCGCCGTAACCCCTGTAAGCTGAGCGCGACTCTTCACCCCGACCCTGCTCTCCGGGAGACCGAGACGCAGCGCAAGCTTCCGGAGAAAAAGCGGCGTTTGCGCACCGCCGCCCACACTGATCACAGATCTTACGGCTTTTCCTTCGTTAAGTCCGAGTATCACTTCTGAAACCGCCGCGGCGAGATTATCGACCACCGGCTCAATAACCGCCATTATATCTTCCCGCCGCAACGTTACGGCGTTATTAAGGATATCCGTGAACTTTAATAGCTCCGACGCGTTCAATCCGCGTTTAATCGTTTCCGCGGTTTGAAAATCCACGACGCAGATGTCTGCGATGGCTTCCGTTATCTCGTCCCCGGCTATGGGTACCATCCCGTAACCGATTACGGTTCCGTCTTTAGTAACGGCGATATCCGACGTCCCGGCCCCGACATCAACAAGCGCCAGGTTTAACATGCGTAAATCCTCAGGAATAGTAGCTTCGAGCGCCGCAATCGGTTCAAGTGTGATGTAGGACGGCTCAAGCCCTACCCTTTTTAAAACACTGAAAAGACTGTTGACCACCGAGGCTGGAAGAAAAGTGGCGATTACTTCGACTCCTGCAACCCTGCCGCGGTGTCCAATAAGATTCGTAAGCTCAAGCCCGTCCAGCGAAAAATCCACCACGCCGTGGCCGACGCAGTAAAACTCATCCGTACGGCGGTCCTGCCGCCGCATCTCTTTCCGCGCCTGCCGCAGGGCCGAAAATTCTAAAGCGCGGACCGTTTCCTCGGCAATCTCCCTTTGAGGATCCACCTCTATCGTTGCACCGCACCTGCGCGTCTCAAGAGCGCGGCCGGCCGCGGCAATGGCGGCCTCGGTAAGTTTTTGGCCGGTCGCCTCCTCAAGGGAGGTTTTGACCCGGGCGACCGCCTCGGCCACCTTCGGTATGTCATGAATCTGCCCGTCATACATAGCCCTGCCCTGGTGCTCGACCATTTCCTGCGCCAGTATCTCAAGACGTTCTTCCCGTCCGGCCGCAACAATGCCGACCACCGTGCGGGTACCTATGTCGAGAGCGAATACCTGTTTATTTTCGTTTAAAGGCATATTTTGCTTTTTCGACGTTTAAGCTAGAAATCCTTCAGGGATTCCGAAAGCTGATCCACGTAGTCGGCGCTGATATTACAGATATACGAAACCTTAAATCCCATCCTTCCCGAAATCGAAAATCACCTCCGTTCCCGGCGTCAGATCCGGCTTGAGATATGCATAGGGATCCGTACTGAGAAGCCGCACCAGCCGGCCCCGACCCGGTCCGGTCTCCTCCACGATTACCGGCACGCCGCCGACGGTGGTTTCTTTCAGCTTCGGGACGGGCTCCGATTCCAGCCCCTGCAGGACAAGTTCCATTGGGAGGGGGGTATAGAGGATCATGTTAAACCTCCTCTCCTCTGAAATAGATCAACCGCCAAGACGCCAAGAACCAGTAGTTAGAATATAAAATACAGACTCGCAACCCGCAACCCGCAACCCGTAACCCGCAACTTTCCCCTTTCATCCTTCCGCCTTCATCCTTCATCCTTTCCCTGCCCCCGACTGAGGACTTAGGACTGAAGATTCGACTCGTGACTTTTACTGCACCTGGTTCGTTTTCCCCGCTTTGTATTCCTCGGTCATTTTATTCAATCGGTCCAAAGCGGCGGCCATTCCGCCCACTTCGTTGATAAGCCCGCACTCCACCGCCTCTGTGCCGATAAGCACCGTTCCCACATCCCGCGCCAGTTCCCCCGTCCGAAACATCATCTCGCGGAAACGCGTCTCGTGAATCCGGGAGTGCTCGACGACGAACCTCACGACCCTGTCCTGCATCTTTTCGAGATACTCCCAGGTTTGCGGTACGCCGACCACCAGCCCGGACAGCCTGATCGGATGGATTGTCATGGTCGCTGTTTGGGTTATGAAGGAATACCTCGCGCTCACCGCAATCGGGACGCCGATGCTGTGACCGCCGCCAAGAACCAGAGAAACCGATGGTTTGGACATCGAGTTCACCATTTCGGCGATCGCCAAACCGGCTTCCACGTCGCCGCCGACCGTGTTTAAAATAATGAGTATCCCCTCGATGCCCGGATGCTGCTCGAGCGCCACTAGTTGAGGCAGCACATGCTCGTACTTTGTCGTTTTATTTACCGCCGGCAGCACCATATGTCCTTCTATCTGGCCGACAATCGTCAAACAATGAATGTTGCTTTGTATTTCTGGAACCGAAGTCGTTCCCAACTCCTTTATCTGGGACTCAGTGTTCTGTTGCTTGTCCGGCTGGGTTTCCCCGGACAGATCATTAGTCACCGCGTTACCCCCTCTGAAAATGCTTTCTTGTTTCGGTAGGCGCGGCGATAAGCTGCGTATAGCTTTGTCAGCCTGGCAGGGCCGGTTTATTCAAGTTTTGGAAGGTGAAAGGTTAGAGGTGAGATGCTTGTGGGAATTCGCTTACGAGCGAATTCCTTCGAGAATCCCACTCCCAACTTCCCGCGTCTCACTTCCCATTGTTCGGCCGGTCCCTACCAGGTTTTCGTGCTCTACTTGCTTCTCCCCGCGCGCCGTATTACGCTACGTTTGTGAACTGCCATGCTACCCATTTTCATGCTTCAGACAAAGAGGCCTTCGGCCGCATGGCGAACTCCTCTGGAAGAGTGTCGCAGGAATTGAACCGAAAAAAAGAAACGCATGCGCTTTAATCCCCTTTTATTATGACCTGACACAATGGGCAAGATAAGAACAATAGGAACGCCAACCGAAAATAAGGGGTCGGAAACGGTGAAACAACGATTATTAAAAAAGGCGGCTTTGCCGCTGTCATTCCTTTTCTTCATTATAATTCTTGCGATCAGCAACACCGGCGCCGGTGCTCAGACTCCCCCGGGCATACTTGGCGGATCCGCGGTTCTGGTTGACGGCAAAAGCGGGCGCATTCTTTATGAAAAAAACATAGACGCGGCATTTCCCCCGGCAAGCATGACCAAGATGATGACGGAATACCTTGTTCTTGAAGCGATTAAAGGAGGCAAAGTCACCTGGGGTCAAAAGATATCCATCAGTGATTACGCCTATACCATCTCCCAAAATCGGAAGCTATCAAATGTTCCCCTGCGGAAAGATGACCGGTACAGCGTACGGGAACTTTACGAATCGATGATAATATACTCCGCAAACGGTTCCACCATCGCCCTGGCGGAACTCGTAGGCGGTTCGGAAACCGACTTTTTGAAAATGATGAACGCAAAAGCGAAACAAATGGGCCTGAAGAATTATAAGTTCGTGAACAGTACGGGTCTCAACAACCGCGATCTAAATGGCTTTAGGCCGAAAGGCACCGGTCCGGAAGAAGAGAATCTAATGTCCGCCCGGTCTACGGCCGTTCTGGCCTACCGTCTGATCCACGACTTCCCCGATGTCCTTAAAACGTCGAGCATTCCTACGAAAGTATTCCGTGAAGGGACCACGGACCGGATTAAGATGGAGAACTGGAACTGGATGCTGCCTGAACTGGTGTATGGATATCCGGGATGCGACGGTGTTAAAACCGGCTCAACCGATCTCGGAGGCTATTCCTTCACCGCGACGGCAAGTCGAAAAGGAATACGACTGATTTCGGTGATCATGAAAACCGGTTCCTACGGGGAGCGCTTCGGGCAGACGAAGAAGCTGCTGGATTACGGGTTTGAAAATTACTCCGAAAAACAGATCCTTCCCGCCGGCTATAAAACAACGGTGCCGGTTGCCAACGGCAAACAGAAAAGCGTGCTTGTTGTCACGAAGAAACCGCTTCTGGTCCTCGCGAAGAAAAACGAGCAGAGGCTGTTTACTCCGGCATACAGTCTTAATCCGGCGTTATCTAAAGACGACGCCCTCTTGGCCCCTCTCCGAAAAGGTCAGACCGTCGGCTTCCTGACGACAAATTACAAGGGAACACCAAATTTCGGCTACCTGACGGAAGACGGGAAGAAAAAGGCCGCAATCGCAACCACGAGCGAAGTAAGACGTGCAAACTGGCTGGCGCTGTTGTTCAGGAGGATATTCGAGTTCTTCGGAAGGATTTTCTGACTTGCAGGTGGCTTTTCCCACCCAGGAATTTAACCGTTTGACCCCAAATTAAAAGGGCGGTGCCCCGGTTTACCGATGTGATTATTTACAGCGCTATAATTACACATAAATTTCGTTATATTTCAGGCAATTTTGCAGTATCGTGCAAACCGGAGCCCCACCAACTCTAACGTTTTTCAAAGAATTTCCTCCGGGCGGTTTTAATGCCTTCCCGGAATCTATTCCTATGAATCGAGCACTTGCGAAAAGAAAGAACCAGCGGTTTTGTTTCAGCAGCTTTGGGTCGGCGGTTCGGTATCCGTCCTTCCCAGCAGGTAATCGGCTGAAACCCCTAAAAGATTGGCTATATCGTTAAGCAACTCGGCGCAAAGACGTCTTTGGCCGCGTTCAATATCCGATACCAGAGACTTTGAAACGTGCAGCATCTCTGCCAGTTCTTTCTGTGTTATCCCCCTTCTCTTGCGGGACTCGCGGATACGTGATCCCATATTTTGAGCGTACAACCCTTTATCCCCTGCTATGTTATTTTTTACTACCACCGGACTTTTTTTATATTATATCTTTACCGTTCGACTCCGAAGTTCGCAAATAGCGGAATAAATAGAAATCTTAATGGTGGGGGAGCGCGAATGCTGTCTATATGTAGTAAAAAGCCTTTTGATAATGTGACTTCTTCACCGAATATTTTTATTTACCTTCTCCTTATTTGTGGTTATATCGGCGAGTCAATTCCTTTAATCGTTCGAACTTGCAGTGGTCCTCCGGGCGGTACAGGGGGAAAGCGCTGTTGTTATGCAGTAGAGGGTCGCAGTCCTCCGGCAGGCCGCTTTCAGCGAATCCCGGCGTTCCTGGAATAGGAGAGTATGCCTCCAAGAATATCCTCGCCCCTGTTGAAGCCGCGTATTCAATAGAATCCCGGATTTCTCGAAAGCCCTGTCCGGGAAGACCCATCAGTATATTGACCGCAATGTCCCCCGGGTTATAACCGGCCTCTTTCAAGCAGTTTACCGCTTTCAGAAACTCCCGGTTGTCGACCTTCCCTCCCGTTTCCTCCTGTCTTGCCGCCGAAGCGGTCTCAAGCCCGAGTCTGGGCTGAACGACCCCCGCCCGTTTGAATAGACGGGCCAGACCGGGCGTGATAAAGCGGATGTGCAGACCGTTCGGTGTGTGAAGATTCAGTCTTATCCGTCTTTCGACAATACCTTCGAGAATTACGGTAACGTGGTCTTCGGCCCTGAACAGTAAAGCCTCGTCGTAAAAGGCGAAGTTGTCGATGCCTTTTCCGGCGAAATACTCGATCTGCTGGAGGACCGTGCCGGGGTCGGCCTGCCGGAAACCGTCTTCCAGCAGGTACCATGCGCAATAGGTACACCTGAACGGACAGCCCGAGGAGGTCCGCAAGGTTATGTACCGCAGTCTTGGGTACAGGTCGTAACCCGGAGTCAGGTCTTCCGCTTCCGCAGTCGCCGTATCGAAGGACTTTCCGGTGAGCGTTTTTACAATACCGGTTATTTCCTTGATATCGTTTCCGTGGTAAACCAGGTCCGCGCCGCTGAACCTCTTCGCGTGCTCCGGGCAAAGCCGGGCGTATATTCCTCCGAGAACCACGGGGATTGAGGGAAAACGTTTTTTAAGAATCCGGATTGCTTCAAAAACCCCGGGATACCAGTAAGTCATACCGGAAGTTACAAATATAACGTCCGGGCGTTCCGCCTCGAGCATTTTAAGGAACAACTCCGGCGGTATCCCGTAGCGTTTGAAACGCCGCGGAATCTCCTTGAAGAGTTCCGGTTTATCTACCGTCTCGCAGTGGTAATGCCCGTCGCCATGAACCCTGCTCCCGGGCAGCCTGTCCCCCAAAAACTCGCACAGCCGGGGATTGAACCTGTCCAGACAATCGATAAGGCTCACGCCGATCCCGACTTTCAAAAAGCGGGATGCTATTTTCAAGAGCCCCAGGGGCTTCGACCACAGGTCGTAAGCGGCAAAATCGTATATCCAGGAGTTCACCAGAAGCACATTGACCGGTTTCACATTTTTCACCCGGGATTATTGTAACACAAGCCCTGCCGCAGCCCTACCGCTTTTACGCCGAGGCCGTCTCCGAGTAATCGGAGTACAACCGTTTGGCGTCGACAACCTTGTAGGCCCTGATCCGGTAGCAGTATACCGCTCCGCCCTGCATCGGCGGGCCCGCGTAACCGGAGTTGGTCCAGGCCGTCGCGTTGGGTCCGGTGGTATGAACCACCGTCCAGTCTTTCTCAAAAAGCCCCTTCCTTTCTATTTCAAAACCGTCTTCATCGTTTGAACAATCCTTCCACGATACGGTGATCCGGCACGACTTTGAGTTGTCCGCCTTCACGGTTGTCGGTCTTGCCGGCGGTACGGGAGCGGGTTCCTCTCCGGGATACCTTTCTCTCGTAGAAGGCTTTTCTTCCGCCGAAGGCGTTTCTCCGGTAGCAGGCTCCTCACCCGCGGGGGGCGCCTCAGGCACCGGTTCCTTCTCCCCGGCTGGGAACTCGGCGACCGGCGACTCGGCAAAGGCATAACGGATATGGATCTCGTAACCGTCTTTGGTCTTGCCGGGCGAATAGCGGTAACCGTACAGCTTAGTCAGAAATACCGGGTAAATATCGGTAGACGGGCCGGGACGACTCGCCGGGTCGTGGAAGGCGAGGAAATTAACCACGCTGCCGTCGTCCGGGTCGGTGTAAGTGAGAACGCCCACTACCGTGACCATATGCCCGCCTATACGTTTGCCGTCTTTCTTATATTCGAGCGAAACCTCGACATCCTGGCCTTTTTTCAGTTCGGCAACGATCTTTTTAAAAATACCTGAATCAAATCTATCGCCGATCTGGTATGTTTCAACAGGCAGACGGTGACGGTCAATGAACGCCTTTTTGCCTTTTAGAAAGTCGCTTAAAACATTAACCCCGCGACGTACTTTCCTCTTGCCTCATCGTAGTGTTCCGACCAGTTCATGTCGTTCTTCAGCTCTTGTATCACCTGATCCGCGGTGGCAGGCATCTTATCCTTAAAATCATACTTTTCCGCGAGCCAAATCAGCGAATTAGCCGTGGAAGTGGGTACGCATTCATTGCGGCGCTGGTCGATATCCGGGACACCCTCGCGTTGAAAATTGATGTCTTCCGGTGCCGCGGCATACGCTGATTCCGTTTCCAGGGATCCGGCGCCGCCCCCGTCGGGTATATTGTAGCTTACTGACACGGGAGCAGGCTCATCAGGGTATTTTTCCGTCAAACCGGTCGGGTCCGGTGACCAGATGTCTCCGAATTCGTCGACAGCTATTTTCGAAATCGTCACGTCCTTCGCCCCGGCTCCTTCCGGAACAGCACCGTCCCAGCCTGCCGTAACGTCTGCGGCTTCAACGGTGCGTCCCGTTAGAACCACCCTCGCCTTGAGATTTGTGCGCGACGGGGCGTCTGCATCGTTGAACACGAAAGAAAGGCTGTACGGCTCGTCCGCCGAGACACGTACCGGCACGTTCTGAACGACCCATTCTTCCTGCACTTTTCCCTGTGCACCGTAGTTTCTCCATTTGCCGTCCTTGTTCAGGTCAACGACAACGTTGGCGTATTTTCTTTCTTTAATATTCTTTTTGAAAGGAATCATCACATAACCCGCCCCGTTTGGAGCGTCGAGATAAGTAACCGCAAACAATCTGATGCCGTCACCGACTACCGAGGATTCTTCCACGCTTCCTCCGCGGCAACCGATCAGTATGATCGACAGGAAAACAGCCAAAACCACCATGCCCAAAAGTTTTAATCTTATTCTGATAAAAATCTCCCTCTATCTTCATCTATTTGCTAAAATAAGGATAGCTCGGTTTCAGGCAATCGTCAACAACAAGATTAAAACATATCTGTTCGAAAAGGAATATTTCCAGGTCCAATAACGTGGAGTTGTCCGCATGCGAATAAGCCGGCGCCGTTGTTTTTAAAGAACGTATCCACCGGGAAAGCGCGCTTCGCAAACCTTTCGGAAACCCTTCCGGAGAGTTTTGCTCCGGTTATTGAATCTCGGATACCGGCATGATAACATTAGAAAAATCGGCGGGTCGACGGCTGATTAAGAAATGAAGAGCTACTATTGAAAGAGGGTGAGATGGTTGTCTCAGGAGGTTCTCATCTTTGGGAAGGAAGGGTGACCCTACACGAAGGCCGCCCTTGAAGATCACGCCAAGAAAGGCCTTGCCTACCGCTATCTGGACGTAAGAAAGGATCCCCGGGCGATGGAACAAATGCTGAAGTATTCCGAAGGTCGCAGGGCTGTGCCCGTAATGGTGGACGGCGGTAAGGTTACAATCGGTTTTGGCGGAACTTGAGGAGTCTGACGGCGGCCGTGAGCCGCCGGGATGTACTGTCTCATGGGTACATAGAATTAGGGCGGGTTATCCCGCCCTAAGTAATTATGTGCAGCCGCCGCTTTCCCGGACAAGTCGGCATTAAACTTTATCCAGGATTTTATCCACCTTCGCTTCCACCTCGCGAATGCGGTGCGTCAGGTTGAAGTAATCTATCACTCCCAAAACCGTCCCGCACGCGGAACACTGGACGAACCACACCTTTGTGCTGTACCCGCCGCCGCTCAACGTATCGCTTTCCGCTATTTCGAATTCGATCTTATGGCAGTTCGGGCACGCCGATAATGCCACAATATATACCCCCTTCCCTTTTGTATTTGTTTCCCATACAATTCCCGCGTCAGAAGCCGCAAGTCAGTCCTTCAAGCAACTCACGGACGGCTTCGGATGTCTCTTCGTCGATATCATCATCCGCTGCCAGTTCCCTCAGTACGTCGAACGCCTCTTCCTTATCCCCCCAACTAAGGAGGAACAGTGCGTACCGGTAACGGCCGAAATGCCACCCGGGCCGGACGTTGAACAGGTCATTGAAGGTATCGCGGGCCTCTCCGAAGCGTCCCAAAGCGGCCAGGATATCCGCCTTATCGCAAAAGAAGGTTCCTTTTTCTTCATCGTCGTCAACGATATCGAGCAGCCTGTCGATCGCCTCAAGCCCTTTTAGACCGAATTCGCCTTTATTCTCCAGGCTTAACTCCAGGAAGTGCAGGAGCGCGTTTTTAAGGAATTTGCCGTCCCGGTAAGTCTGGGCCTGCGAAATATTCTCCGCCAGTGCTTCTCCGGCTGCCGTTTCAAGGCCGTTTTCGGCAAGATAGGCCGCCACATGCGCGCGGTTTTCCAGTTGAAGGAGAGGGTCGTCGGGCGGCAGAGGGCTCAAATCTTCCGGACCGGCGTAAGCGCCGAAACCCAGGATCAGGCGCCCGGCGTATTCACTCGGCGTCATTATCTCACCCAGCGGCAGACAGCACCTTTTATACTTAAGCCCGCTGCCGCACAAACACGGTTCGTTCCGGCCCGGTTTGCCGCCTGATGTTCCCAATACCCGGAGGCGCCGCGCGTATCCTTTACGGTCAAAAAGCTTTCTATTCTGCAGGGCTTCGTACAGATGGGGGATGCATAGAGCGCCCACCGCGCCCCGCGCCGCGTGTCCCGTAAAGCCCCGCTCCTTCAGCCGCTCCGCCGCATCCTTCGCTTCGGGCGGGTCGCTTTTAGCGATCTGCGCTTCGGCAATCGCCTCGAAATAGACGTGCAGTAACGGATTAACGCCGTTTATTTCGTGATCTGACGTAATGGCGGACAAATGCCTCCAAAGGATCTGCAGTTCGGGGTGTTCATCGAGAATTGTTTCTATGTACGTTTCTTCCGCGTGATCCCTGAGCTGGAAAGTCAAGTCATCCACAAGTTATCTCCCCGCAGTTTCCGGCATCCGTTATTTAGTATTCGGAGTTTCAAATTTCGGGGTTCCGGTTCTGCTATCTATTTTATGGTCTGCAACCCGCCTGCTGTATTCCGATCATTGTTTCTACCTTCTACCTTCTACATTCTGCCTACGGCCGTGCTATTTCCCATGCTTCAGCAGTTCCTTCTCGTCTATCTGAAGTTCCTTGCCGAGCAACTTCGTCGTAACGCCGGTCTGCTTAATGATATCCTTGAGATACTCCTCGTAAACCGCCGCTTCCTCCCAGCACCTGATAAAATGTTCTTTCAGTATGGCGGCGAGACTTTCGGAGGGAATCGTATAGCCCTTTTTTGTGGCTTCGGCCTCGCCGGTGCTTTCAGGAATACCGACAACCACCATTTTATCGTCCGCAACTATATAACGAATGTCGTTTGCGATGGCGCAGGTTCCGCATCGGACCTCGGCTCCGGCTTTTGTGTACAGGTAACCTATATGCAGCCTGTCGTGCATTTTGGGAATGAGATATCTCACCTTCACGCCGCGCTTCGCAAGCCTTTTGATATTATCCTCGATGCTCCTTACCCTTTTCTCGTCCTCACCTACGGGAGGCCTGCCCGTGATAAACCCGATAACCTCATCCTCGGCCTCCGCCATGGAGTCCGTAACCGCCAGAAAATACTCCTGCCGGGTAAGGATCCTCGTTGCCTTCCCCACTTCCAACAGGAGCTTTTTCCTGCCTCTCCCTTCCTTGAGGCTGAAAAGAAGAAGCATGAAAGTGGCGACCAGCAATACCGACTCCAGGATAAGAAGGACGGTTTCAGTGCTGTACATCTTTTGAAATCCTCATTTCTTCGGTAAGAAGCTGTTGTAAAACCGCGCCTTGCTGTTTCACACCTTCCGCAAGCCCTTGCCTATCCAATGCGGCTGTTTGTCTGAAATAACTTCATTGCGAGGTTTATGAATTCCTGCTTCGTTATCGCATCGACGGCGGGACGCGGTTAGCAGACATTACACACCATATGCCTTTCGAATAAATAAAAGAATAGGAAGTAATATTTGGGAGCGGGGACTGGGGCCTCGCGTCTGCCGTATTCCGGGATTTGTACCGTCCAACTTAAGCTTTCATTCCATATTGAGCCCTTATCTTCTCCCTTTCTTCCTCGCTCAATGACTTCATATACGCCTTCCAGCCGGGGCACCACCGGACGTGCCACCTCCAGAACCGGCCGGCAAGCGACCTCGGCTTTTTATCGTACTTCGCCCGCAGCGAGCATTTGGGACAGTTGTGTTCCGCCATTCTTCCGCCTCCAAGACGTTTTATTTCGTCCGTTTAATTTTTCTTAATTGTATTACAAATCCTTGGTACAAAAAAGAGTCTCCTCCACCTTGGCGCACGATGGCGGTATCGCCGCCGAATACCCTTTTGGGCGCGGGGAGAAAGATATTTGCCGGCCGCATCTTAGGGGTGGCGCAGAAAATAAATTTGGCCGCTTGCTTCGTATTACGGAGCAATACGAAGTGCTTCCGGCGATAGCACTCTGTGGAAGGAGGAGCTTCCGTATATCAACAGTCGGCTAAAAACAGACTTTGCTTTTAAAGTTTTTGCGTCGGCTTAAACCTGACGTACACTGTGGTACCCCTGGGACAAGTTTCAATCGTTATTTCGGCATCGTGTCTGCGCGCTATACTGAAACAGACCGCCAATCCAAGACCGGTCCCAAATTTTTTGGTCGTAAAGAACGGTGTGCCCAATCTCTGAAGGACGTCATTTCTTACACCCTTGCCGGTATCCTCCACCGCTAAAACCGCCGTGTCATTTTCCAGAAATGTTTTTAAGGTTAAACGTCCGGCTACGGACATCGCTTCCAGCCCGTTGCGCACAATACTTAAAATAAGCTGTCTCAACTCATGATAGTCTACCAACAAGCCGGGGACGTCCCTCAGGTCCGTTTCGACCCTTATACCGGCCGCGGCAGCCTCCTCGCTGATCAAGGGTAGCAGATCCTCCATTATCGAATCAAGGTGGTGCAATTCTTTATTAACGGGCTTGTCGGCAGCCAGGGAAAGCAACTCCCCGATCATGTTATCAACCCTCTCAAGTTCCCTGATTGCCATCGGGACGTAATGCCTGAAAAAAAAGCACTCGCCTTCTTCTTTCATGCCGGCCAACTCCAAGAACCCCCGGGCGCTGCCGATTGGGTTCCTGATTTCACGTGCCATCGCGGCTGCCAGTTTTCTCACAAGCTTAAAAGCAGGCTTCTCCGTGATGACGGCAGTTATTCGATCCCCAAGCTTTGGTCCGTTTTCACACTCATTCATTTCTTTTTACTAACCTCGAAGACGCAAGGAGCTTTTATACGAAGAGGATTTTCGGAACGCGGGGAAGATTTGCCACGTCCGGCAGCAGTTGAGTTTTTCCAGGGTTGTCGTATGCAACACAACCTCGCCCCGGTATTTAGCCATCGAAAGAACTGCAAAATGTTGAAATGTTTTAGGCGTTATCTTTTGTATACGCTGCTTCCCTTACCGTTTATTGCGTCGAAAATCATTATACACCGTGTTTTTGGCTTACTGTGTCCGCATATAGCGGAATAAACCAAGATTAAGTTATACAGTTCAACATTTGCCATTTGACTTATATCAGGGTAATCCGTTTATTATCTTCAAAGATGGGGGCACGTCGCTTAATAATAATCCGATATTGTTTTCCTCCGCCGCCGCTGCAGGAATAATTTTTCAGCTTATTTCGGCGAACTTTTAGGCGTTGTCAAGCGTCTAACAATACGGGAGAAAAACCTAGGCGATAGTATTTTGTTAATTAATGTGAGTAGAAGGAGAAGATATATGCGGATAAAATGTCTGTTATCCGGCCGGCGGCTGGCGGCCGTAGTTTTATTGACATCGGCTTTTATGTTGTGGACCGCGCCGCCGGTGCCGGCGGCGGGAGAGGTCAGACTGGTCGTTGACGGGCGTGAGATTCAAGCGTCGCCGCCGCCCGTTATCAAAGAAGGCCGCACCCTGATACCGGTACGCCTGGTTTCCGAGGCGCTGGGGGCTTCGGTTGAATGGGACGATCAAGACAGGACTGTTTATGTCACCAAGGGCGGCCGGTCCGTTAATATGACGATAGATAACCGGCTGGTTGACTACAAGGGAAACGGGTTCGGTTTGTGCGACGTCCCGCCGCAAGTCTACGACAGCAGGACTTTTGTACCGTTAAGGCTGGTGAGCAACGCCCTCGGGGTATCGGTTAACTGGAACGGCGCCGAGAGGACCGTCTACGTCGATTCCGGCACACCCGCGGCCGTTACCCCGTTCTTCGACGTTACCATTCCCTCTTTGGAGCCGGGACAGGCCGTTACCGGAGCGACGGACCTTCAGGCCGCTTTCAGCAGCGGGCTGCACGCCGGCGCCGCGGAAATACGGTTTCTGCTCCTTGATCCGGAGACGGGCCGCGGGCCGGTCGTGGCCAGGGGCAGCGACCTGCGCGGTTCGTACCGCTGGCTGCCCGACCCGTTTTACAGCGGTAAACGCGTGCTCGCCGCCGCCGTCTGCGACAACGAGGGGCGTTTTTTAACCGGCGGCGTTGTGCCCGTGGACATTGCGCTTTCGCCGTGGGTGTCCTTAAAGGGCGTAACGGAACAGCAGGTCGTCAAGAATTCCGTTTCTTTGGGCGTTAATCTGAACTTTGTAGCCGAATATGTGAAGTACGAGATTACGAACTGGGATACCGGCGGCGTATTTGTCACGGATAAATCCGATCCTCAGGGTACCTACGACTGGACGCCGCAGCTCTCCGACAACGGGGCGGTCGCCATCCGGGCCGCCGCCTATGACCGCACCGGACAGGTACACTACGGCCCCCCGGTCAACGTAACGGTCGCTGCCGATCCGCAACTGACGCTGCGGGGTGTATCCGCGGGAGCGTCCGTGGACAAGCCGGTAACACTCTGGCTTTCCCGTAATTTCTCTGTCGGCAGCGTGGAGTACGTTTTGCGGAATACGCAGACCGGAAAGGAAAAGGTCTTGTTCCAGCATAGCGGCTATTCCAGTTATAAGTGGTTTCCCGGGCCGGACCAGGCCGGGGCCTGGGAACTGACGGCAAGGGTCACGGACGCCGCGGGCGAAACCTATTCCAGCAACTCCATCAGCGTGAATGTGCCGGGGAACGCCAGGCTCCTTATGGAAACCGTCGGTCCCAACCAGGTGCTTACGGGGTCCGAAAAATTCAAATCCTCCGCCAACGTCGCGCTTACCGGGATAGAATACCGGCTGATCAACCCTCAGACCGGCGCCTGGCGGGCCATAGCCGGGGGTGCCGACGCGCGGGCGGAATGCTCCTGGACACCCCAGTCGGGGGACGCCGGGACCCGGCAGATCCAGGCCGTGGGCGCCGCCGTTTCGGAGACGATTAAGAGCGAAGCCCTGACGGTTCGCGTTTACCTTGGGAAGATTTACGGTCCCCAGCCGGTGATCGAGAAGAGCAAATTCAAGGACTTTGCGTCGCAACTGGCCGTGCAGTCGCAGAAGAAAACCGGTATGTCCGCGGCGCTGCAAACGGCCCAGGCGATCCTGGAGACGGGCTGGGGCCAGTCCACGCCGGTGGACAAGTACACCGGCAAGCTTTCCTACAACCTCTTCGGGATTAAAGGAACCGGCCCAGCGGGTTCGGTGACGCACAACACGTGGGAGGAATACAACGGTGTCACGTTCCGCGTGGATGCGGCGTTCCGCGCCTATCACAACGCATCCGAAAGCTGGGCGGACCACAAAAACCTCCTGCTGACCGGCTCAAGATACGCTCCTTACAGGGCCGTGATGCAGGACAGCGCCTCCGGCGCATGGGCGCTGCGCCGTTGCGGTTACGCCACCGACTCCCAGTACCCGGTCAAGCTGATCAACATCATTAATCAATACAAGCTGTACCAGTTGGACGAAGTGGGGATTTAAAGAAAACTTTTCGCTATAAAACGACGGCCTTCCGGTCCACGGAAGGCCGTTTTTATTTCATCGTCAGAGCGCTCCGGCGGGACGAACAATCCGTCCACCCTGCTTACGGTATTTGGCTCAAGTCAAACCCGAGAACAGAGGCATTATTTGAACCGGCGGCAACAGCAGTGAGCCGACGGTAATCGCGGCGTTGTTGCTGGTAGACAGCGCCTTGCCGTCTTCCCCGGCGAAAACCGCGACGTACCTGCCGCTTGCTGCAGGCGCAAAACTGTAGGAATAGCTTCCATCCGAGCCGGTGACGGCGGCGCCGCATTGTCTCCATTCATAAGCAGGCACAATCCCCGTGGAGGTTCTGGATGCTGCCTGAGCAAACTCGTAGATTTTAATTTGTTTCCCGGCGACGGGCAAAGCCGCAACCGCGTCTTCTTCAGCGTCGGAAGGCTGGGAAACGGCGCTCAGCGTCCCTGTAAAGGTGACTCTCTGCCCGGCGGAAACCGTCGCACTCTCCGGCAACAGAGTTAATGTATATCCTTCCTTAGACGGCACGTAAATCTTCTTCGTGGTCTGTCCGGGTACCAGAATTCCGTTCGCGTCCGACGTGTAGGTTTCGGTGGCAAAGCCGCCGTCGCCTTTTTTGCTCAGCCGAGCCAGCGTGATCTCCTTCACCTCGGCGGTGCCCTGGTTGTCGACAGGGTCGGTGTAGCCGTGATTCGTTATTTCTACGTACCACTGGTTAACAGCGCTCGGCGGCCAGTGTGACGCAGCGTAGGCCGGGAGCGGGACGTCTATGCACAGGTTGTTGCTGGTGTCCTTGCAAACCTTATCGCAAGGGGTATCCCAGATCACTGCCGGCTGCTCACCCAAAACGCCGATTTTCACCGTAAGTTTATTGCGCCAAGCCAACTTCATGGCAACACTGATCCGGGCGGTGTAAGCATTTGCGGTTCCGGTGCGGTCTGAGGGCAGGTTCTCGAAGTACCGCACCCAATCGAAGTTTTCCGTGAGTTTGTTGTAGGGTACGGTGAAATAACCGTTCCCGTTAGGGCCCCAGGTATCGCCCCAACTGTTCAGGCACTTAAAAACGGCGGTGCTATCGTCGTAGCCCACTATCGTAACGCAGTGCCGCTCCGCCGGGTTCGGACCCTGGATCAGCGTCAGAAGACCGCCAGCGATCACCGGACCGTATTTGCAGAGCAAGCTCTTGACGCCGTCCACACTCGGCGTGGCAGATTCGCTGAAGAGCTTGACCCGATAAAGATTAGCCTCTGCGTTGGTAGCCGCCGTAGGCTGCGGCAGAGGACTGAAATCCCAACCCGGGTTGCCCTTTTCGTCCGTAATCGGCTTGGCTAGATCGTAATCCGTCGGCAAGGATGATTCCGGACACAGGCCATAGTTCTCTAGGAGGGTTTTCGAAACGATGCTGTCCGGCACGCCGTCCTGCAACAACTGATCTTGCCGTGCGTGAAGGTACCAGAAGGAAAAGTCGGGAGAATACGGGTGCTCCATCTCTTTAATGATGTCAATACTATGAACGATCGACCGCCCGATGCATCCGCCCCAGGAGTCCTGGCTCCCGGTCAGCGTTATGTATTGGGAATAATCCAATTTCGGCGGCACACTGGACAGGATAATGCTCTTATCCAACGGTTTGGCGATGAGCTTATCCCTGTAAATCGCAGAGGCATCGAATTTCTTGTCTGTAGCCGGTAATTTAAGACCATCGAGAACCCAGTCGGGCAAACCGGCTGACTGGCCCGGAGTGGAAAAAATGTTCACTTTCCGGCTGCCCCCGTCCCACGTAACCTCTGCCCCCAAGGCCTCGCTGACAAAACGGAGCGGCACCAGCGTGCGGCCGCTGATGATTTGGGGCGACGCATCCAGTCTTACCTCTGTTCCGTTCTTGTAAGCGATGCTGCTCCCGACCCGCAGTTTGAGCGATAAATCTCCTTTCTTGGCTGTAATGGTCTGGTCGCCTTGATTCCATTCCACCGCTGCGCCGAGTTTTTCAAAGATCGCCCGCAGGGGCACGAGCGTCCGGCCTTGAATGATCACCGGCGCCACCTCCAGCGTCAGCGGCGATTCGTCAATCAAAACCTGGATATCCTCCGGCATCGGCGGTTCCGGTTGCGGGTTCAGGGCTGCCGCCGGAAGGGTGCTGAGGATAAGCGACAGCACAATGAAACCCATTAACCAACCTGATTTACGTTTATCCCAAAACCGCACGTAAAAACCCCCCTTAGGTTTACGTATATATTTTCAGGTAATCTACGGCTCCGCTGGATGGTAACCTTACAACCGCCGGGGTCACTGGAAATTATTTATAACATTCTACCATTCGGCTCCTGACAGGACAATCTATTTTTTGCTAACAGCAGGCACTCACTCCTCAGAACAGTCATGAACGACGGCACCTTGGGCGCCTGGGCGTTGCGTCGGTGCGGTTACGCCACCGACTCCCAGTACCCGGTGAAGCTGATCAACATCATCAATCAATACAAGCTGTACCAGCTGGACGAGGTGGGTATTTAAAGACTCTTCGTAAGAAACGGCCTTCCCTTTCACGAAAGGACGTTTTTGTTATCACATGTAAAGCGCTCCGGCGTACTAGATACAGCGGCGGGTCTGATTCGGTCAGCCAACGTCAGCCTTTTGCGGAAAAGCCTTGGTGATGTATAACGAAGCCCTTAGCCCTATTTTTATTAAACGGCAAAGCAAGAACGTATTCCTGCGGAACACCTTCGAGCATCAAGTCCGGAAGGCTTCTGAACCCAAACCTTTTATAGTATTCAGGTTCGCCCACAAGAACGCAGCCTTGGGCTCCCAATGATTTCAGCAAAGACAGACCTTCATGGGCAAGAGCCTTCCCGATCCCTTGCTTTTGAAATCTTGGCAGCACCGAGATAGGACCAAGCCCGTACCAATTATGGTTGCCGTCGGAACGGTTACCGGTGAGAAAGCGATATGGCCGACCACTTTTCCGCCAACCTCGGCGACCAGCGAGACAGTCAGCGCATTGGAGGCGCGTAAGGCATTGATTATGAATTGTTCTGTATTATTGCTATGGGGATGGTTTTCAAAAGCCTCTTTGGTGATCTCAAATATCGCCTCAATGTCGGATTCTTTCTCGTTACGGATAATCATATTCAAGGCACTCCCGCTCCCTTCTAGGTGGATATTTCTATTGTGCTATGGTTATATGAAATTCCGAGTCCCTCTCTTTTTAATCGATTTCATACCCGCAATCATAGCATTCCTTATCTATAATACAGATAATTCCTCCGCATTTGGGACATCTCCACTCATTTTCTTGTTCCTTAAGCCATTGTTCCGCGCCAATCTTTTTTATCCGTAGTAAATTACCAATAAGGCTCACTTTATCATCGCGAAGATGTCGCTGATCAAGTTTCTTAAGATTAGCGCAAGGGAAATCGTTGCATTCAAAACAAAACTCTATTTGTCTCTTTCTTAACAATGCGCAATCCCTTTTAACCCATGCGCAGTTCTTATCCTGTATCCGGCAGCCCCTGCAGCCGTGTTTCAGGTTTTTTTCTCTTAACAATCCTTTTGCCCTTGCGAGATAATGCCTGCAGGTACCGCAATAGAATCCGCACGGGCCTGCCAAGTCTATTTCACTGAATTTTTGATGGCTCATTGTGTCTCCTCAATCTATAAAATCATTCAATAGTCAGTCGGAGCGCTCCGGCTGGATGAACGACAGAGGCTCGGTTTGATCCTGTAGATGATTGCTACCCCCCCCTCGACAACATAAGAATCACTTAATCCTGCCCCAAGGCCGCTTTTCTACCGCTTCTTAGCCCAGACGATATCCGTGTACTCGGAGTACAGCCGCCGGGAGTCGACGACTTTGTAAGCTCGGATGCGGTACCCGTACGTCGCTCCACCTTGCATCGGCGGGTTGTCATAACCGGAGTTGGTCCAAGTGGTGGTGTCAGGCACGGTAGTGTGAACAACCTTCCAATCCTTTTCGTAAAGTCCTTTCCTTTCGATTTCAAACCCGTCTTCGTCGTTCGAGCAGTCCTTCCACGTAACGGTAATCCGACACGAAACGGAGTTGTCCGCCTTTATAGTGGTAGGCTTTGCCGGCGGTACGGAAACTGGTTCATCTCCAGGAGACCTTTCTCTCGTAGAGGAAGGCTCTTCTTCCGCGGCAGGTTCTTCCCCGGTACGCGGCTCCCCATCCGGGGGTGTTCCGTCTGCCGGAGGCGCGTCCTCAGGCGGCGCTTCTCTTGGGGGCGCTCCCTCCGCGGGAGGAATCTCGACCGGTGATTCGGCAAAGGCGAAACGAATGTGGATCTCGTAGCCGTCTTTAGTCTTACCGGGCGAATAGCGGTAACCGTAAACCTTGGTTAGAAAAACCGGGTAAATATCGGTAGACGGGCCGGGCCGGCTCGCCGGGTCGTGGAAAGCGAGGAATTTCACCACGCTGCCGTCGTCCGGGTCGGTGTAAGTTTGTGCGCCCACAACGGTGACCATATGGCCGCCGATGCGTTCACCGTCTTTTTTATACTCCAGAGAAATCTCAACGTCCTGTCCTTTTTTTAGTTCGACAACGATCTTCTCAAAAAAACCCGAGTCGAATCTGTCACCGATCTGGTGGGTTTCGATAGGCAGGTGGTGGCGGTCGATAAACTTCTTTTTGCCGTTGAGAAAGTCGCTTAGAACGTTCACCCCGCCGACATGTCTTCGCTTTGCCGCATCCCAGCGCTCTCCCCAGTTCATGTCGTTCTTCAGCTCTTGAATGACCTGGTCCGCCGTCTCAGGCATCTTATCCTTGAAATCATATTTCTCCGCCAGCCAAATCAGCGAATTGGCCGTTGAAGTCGGGACGCATTCGTTCCGGCGCTGGTCGATATCGGGAACGCCGTCCCGATGAAACGTAATATCTTCCGGTGTCGCGGCATACGCCGCTTCGGGCGCTCCGTAATACCCGCCGTCAGGTGTGCTGTCGCTCGCGGCGGCCGGAGCAGGCTTGTCGGGGTATTTTTCCGTCAAACCCGTCGGATCCGGCGACCAGATATCCCCGAATTCATCAACGCCGACCTCGGCAACCGTAACGTCCCTGGCGGCGGCCGCTCCCTTCGGAACAGTCCCGTCCCAGCCGACGGTGGCGTCCGATGCCTTAATCGGCTTCTCCGTTAAAACCACCCTCAGCTTCAGGTCTTTACGCGACGGGGCGTCTGCATCGTTGAACACAAAAGAAAAGCTGAACGGCTCCGCGGTTGATGCGACCACCGCCACGTTCCGGACCACCCACTCCTCCTGCACCTTGCCTTTGACGCTGTAATTTTTCCACTTGCCGTCCTTGTTCAGGTCGGCGACAACGTTGACGAATTGTCTCTCCTTAAAATCCCTTTTCACAGGAACCACCGCGTACCCGGCCCCGTTTGGTTCGTTAAGGTACGTGACCGCAAACAGCTTGACCGCGCCGCCTATCGCCTGGGAGTTGTATGCTTTCTCCCCGCGGCAGCCGGTCAGAAGCGCTCCGAAAACGATCACCGCTAATACCGCTCCTAGAGTCTTGAACCCGGTTTTCATGAAGTCTCCCCCTTCCCGTGCAAAGCCCGCCGGCAGAATGCCTCGACCTTTCCTAGAAACTTCCGGACCGCCAAAATATGGGCGCTATCGCCGCTTTATTCAGTTCCTCAGCCAAGCGTAGAACATCCTGCAGCACTCTGAATTTTAACGGAATGCTTACCTCTTTACTTTTTGTCTCCTGCCGGGTCAGGTGCCGATGCGATGGAGTATGTAAAACGCAGACAATATAAGTTCGGAGAGTCGAGGCAGCATAGCGTTTTCTAAAGATTCTCGAATCGTGTTGTATTTCCTGCCGAATTTTTGCAAATTGCAGTCTCTGCTTCATCAAAGTAAAAGCACTTTAAGGCGGTCTTTTTACTTAATTTTGTATCGCGCCTTGATCTCCGCCCTTTCTTCCTCACCAAGGGACTTCATGTACACCCGCCACCCCGGGCACCACCTGATATGCCACCGCCAGAACCGGCCGCGGAGCGACTTCGGGTTCTTATCGTACTTCGCCCGCATCGAGCACCTGGGACAATTAGGCTCCGCCATTTTACCGCCTCCCAATGTCATTTTATCGTTCCGCTTATTTAAAAGCCTTTTCCAGGTATTATAAACTATTGTTAAGAAAGTTCTAAGTTAAACAGTTTGACAGTTCTAAGTTGCCTAACCGATTCTGATTCTGACTGCTGTGTTCTTAGCTGTGAACGTTGATCGTAAACTAAGAAAGGTGTGGTCCTTTGTGCTCAAAGATTTGATTTTAAGCAACCGGAGCTGCCGGCGGTTCTACCAGGAAGTCAGGGTGGAAGCGCCAACTCTTAAAGAGCTGGTCGACCTGGCGAGGTTGTCCCCGTCGGCACGGAACGCGCAGCCGCTAAAGTACATCCTTTCTTCCAATCCGAACACCAACGAATTGATTTTCTCCTGCCTCGCCTGGGCCGGCTACATTAAAAACTGGAACCCGCCGGAGGGAGAAAGGCCGGCCGCATACATCATTATGCTCGGCGACAAAAAAATTGCTTCCTCCTTCGCTTACGATGCCGGGATCGCCGCGCAGAGCATCGTCTTGGGCGCAAGGGAAAAGGACTTGGCCGGCTGTATCCTCGGCTCGGTGCAGAAAGAGAAGGTAAGGGGCTTGCTTAATATCCCGGAGCAGTACGAAGTGCTGCTGGCAATTGCGGTCGGCAAACCAAAGGAGAAGGCTGTACTCGAGGAAATCGGCCCGGACGGGGACATCAAATACTGGCGGGACGCCGAAGGCGTCCACCACGTACCGAAGCGGCGTTTAGAGGAGCTGATTATCAGTTCATCCTAGATATTAATGGGCCTGCGGATCCGGCGTTTCCGTACCCGACCCTTCTAACACGCTGATTACTTGGTTTAGAGATGCCAGCTTCTCAACCTCATGCACGATTGCCGACAGAAACCTGAAGCGTTTTGTAACTCCCTCGTATCTCTCTACCCAGATATCTTCTGAGACCTGTGAACAGTCACCCATCGTTTCTAATTCTTCATATGACTCCAAAAAATCCCGGCAGGCATCGACCGCCCGTTTTATTAGAAGCACCAGGTTTTGAGCTTGGTAGTATTGGGGTCAGGTAGGGTCAGGTCTTGAATTATCAGTTCTTTATTCTCTTACCCCTTTCGAAATCACTTTGCTGACCGTAGTATAGTGAATTCCCAGGTGATCCGCAATTTCCTTAAGTGTATACCCGTATTTTATATGGGCATCGTAGACATTTCTGTCCCTTTGGGATTTTGTATCTATTCCTTGGAAAAGCTTTTCGAGACCCGGCCTTCCTACATAGCGCTGTGGTCGAGGTATCTCTTTGATCTTTTCTTTGTCGGACAATAGGTCTTTAAACTTCTCGACAAAACCTTCCTTACCCAGCAACACCTGCCCTTGAAGTTCGTCCCAGGGTGACGCCATATGCATACCTTCCTTAACAAACAACCGATATTTCTTTTGGGCAACCTTACGGTTAGTACTGAATACACCCAATATCCAGTCTACTGAAAGATAACCGGGTACCGGTTCTAATCCTGCGGTAGCCGCGTAACTGCTCCACAGCCACTGTTTTGGTTCTTCGACCATCTTCGCTCGTACGGGATTTAATACCACATAGCGGCAGAGTTCGAGCAGGTAACTTTCTTTATCGACTAGGATCGCCTTGAAGCGTCCCTGAAAAACATGGCCCGGTTTGTCGTGTGTGCGGTTGTATTTCTGGGTATACACGCCGTTAAGTTGGCGCATGCCGACGGAAAGGTTTGCGTCGAGTGTTTCGACTAAGAGGTGGAAGTGATTGTCCATGAGGCAGTAGGCGTGGCAAAGCCAGTTGTAGCGCTTAGAAACGGAAGCAAGGACAGAGAGAAAGTTCTTTCGGTCCTGATCATCGTCAAAAACTTTATCCCGCGCATTGCCCCGGGATGTTATATGATAGACGGCTCCTGGATATTCGACTCGCAACGGTCTGGCCATGTGGCTACTTTAACAGAGATAATCCGATATTTCAAGACCTGACCCCTATTCTTTGACCCGTATATACATCAATAATTGCGCTAAGCATATAATGAATATTTTTATCTGACAAAGACAGTGTGTATTCGAGTGTTTTCGGCACACCACAAACTTCTATATGGGCATTCTGGCACAACTCATCGATCTTATTATATCGATCAGATGCATCGCCAGTACTTAGTTTTGATATAACATCACTCAAGGCTGTTTGGTCGCAGTCAAAGTCTAAATCTTTGGAAATATACTGCGCTCGCAAGGTCTTGTCTGTACAACGATCGTCATCTGTAATTATAGCAGCCTTGATGGTTTGCCTTTGTGGGTCGTTAGCAAAACAAAGCAATTTGGAAAACGGCTCAAAAGAAACACCATCTACATTAACCACTGTCACGGCATATTTATCAAGCGGGCGGTGAATCATTTTTGCCAAGCATGGTAAAATGAGCGCTTCGCTGATACCTTCAACGAATATAATGCCTTTCGCAAAAAGCATTTGTGATTTTGTCACATCAAGATACCGCTCCAGATAATACTTATCCCTTTCATCCAAGTTGCTTTCGGAAAGGGATAAACAATCGATTCTGTGAGCATTTTCGAATAATAGAACAATCTTATCAATGCCAATACGTGAAATAAGTGTCGGCGAATGTGTAGTATAAATTACCTGTACATTATCATTATTTGAATTCTTTTCAAAAAAGCTATGTACAAGTTCCTGAAGCTGCGGATGTAGGTGAGCCTCGGGTTCCTCCACCAATAGTAAACTGAACAGCGTTTCGGCAGTAGCAGCCTCGATATCCCCCAAGACCGCCGCCATAAAGAGCAAATTATTATAACCCAACCCATTTTGCATTATCTCAAATTTCTTGCTTAATTCAGACGAGAGAGCTTCTTTTATTCTTTCGCTGAGCACCTTACTTTCTAATGTCCACACATCAATATAAATACCGTCGCTTTCGGCATCAGTAGATTTAGTCCATTCATCAGTGGTATAAAGTCCTCTGACTTCTTGCTGTATAGGGTTGTCATTT
>JBFMBK010000020.1 GCA_040755295.1 Bacillota bacterium
TGATTCGGGGAATGATTCGGGGAATGATTCGGGGAATGATTCGGGGAATGATTCGGGGAATGATTCGGGGAATGATTCGGGGAATGATTCGGGGAATGATTCGGGGAATGATTCGGGGAATGATTCGCGCCTAAAGGAAAGGAAAAGAAAAGAAAGAGAAAAGAAAGAAAGCGGAGCGGAACGCGCGTACGCGCGCGAGGAAAACGATCCGCTCCGCCCCGCTCAAAATTTTTCGGCTGAGGAGAACGCGAAGCAAAAGACCGAAACTACATATCCTCCCGAGTTGGTTGACGAGGCGAACCGGCGGGCGGCTGTGCGTGGAAAATCGCGGCAGGCCTACGCGGAGGCGATACTACGGGATTGGGCAGAGAAAAACTGGACAACCCTGGAAGCGGTGATGGAGTACGATCCTCCGCCGCGGGCGCAAGCCTCCGGGCCCGGACCGCCCCGCGCCGATCCGGACGCGGCGGATAGAAAAAAACTGGAGGAGAATATTCGGGCTGCGCTTGCATGTATAAAGTTTATGTGCCCGCCGGACCCGACACCGGCGGACGTCGATGCATTTTTCGAAAGGCAGGATTACGGGCCCGGGGTGTCCGAGGCCGTAAAACAAAAACTGTTTGGGGGAGGTGATAGCGGTGGAGCAAGTCGGGGCGATACTTGACCGCGTGCTTAACCCGCCGGAGGCTGAGCCGGCGGTTCCCTGCCGGGTGTGCGGCGCAGTGGTGCGTGTGATGAATCCAGAGTTGCAATTCACGGCCACTTGCCCGGGCTGTGGGAATAAGATCACGCTGACAAAAGGTTACCGCCGGCGCTGGCTGCGGACGCCGCCGCGAGAGATTAAGTGCTGGGCGTGTATGGACGCCGGCTTTGTCTATCTGCCGCGCCAGGTCGACGAGGCTATTTTTAAGTGTGTCTTCCGGTGTATTTGTGCGGCCGGGGCGGCGCGTCCGGAGACGGGCATCAGTCGAGCGTTCGACTTGGACCTGACGCCGGCGATCAGGGCGAATCAGCAGCGGTACGGCGCAATATACGCAACCGTCCCGGTGCAGCAGGAGCTGGTCGACGATGTGCCTTTTTAGCGGCATCGAGCCTGGCGACGCAGTGGGGGTCCGCTGGGCGCGATCGAAGTACGAACTGGCGCGTAACAGTATCGGTAATAGCGACGGATTTGCGTACGGCGATACGGGTACGGTGGTCCAGGTTACAAGGCGCCTGGTCACCATCAGGCACCCACTGGGGTACACGTACAGCGTGTCTAAGGCGGATATTGCGAGCGGGACTAAAGTCGAGGTTATGAAGCGAAGGGAGGACGAAATCGTGGAAGCAGCGGCAGTATACGAGGCGAAACCGAAAAGCAAGATGGAGTTAGCGCGGGGGAAGTTGACACGTGAAGTTTTCGAGCGAATGAAGGCTGAGGGTAAGACCGATGTGCAAATCATGCGGGAGCTCGAAATAGAAAATTGGCGGTACTACGCCATTAAAAAGGAGTTGGGGCTGACCGGCCAGGTGCAAAAGAAGCAGCATGCGGAGCCAAAACCGCATGAACAGGCAGGTAGTTTTACCCCAGACTCGCCTGTTTCGTGCAGTGTGGACGATCCTGGAGAGGGTTTTTCCGGCGGCGAGGATCAAAAAGAAGAGGACAAGCTTAGGGGATACCTGTTCGTCGAGGTTCTGAAAGAAAAAACCGAGAACTTGCAACGCCGGTTAGAGGCGCTGGAAAGCCGGTATTTCTATACCCTTGATGCCGTTAATAAGATGACTGACGAGTTGGAGCAGTTGACGCACGACTACCGGCACCACCGGCACCAGGTGGGCGCCGGGCATTGGTCGGGGAAACCGGAGGGGTAAAACAGTGCAGGCGGAAGCAGTTAAAACAGTGTTACAAAATGACGTTGTATAAGGTGATGGTCTGCCCGCGATACGGCAGGGGGCCGTTGCCGCCGCCAGGGGGGAGGTGGTAGCGTGTTCGACCTGTGGAGGTTTTTTAAACTGGAGAGCAAGCACGCGCGCGGCCGGCAGAAACCGCCGCAGCGGAAGGAGTATAGGGATAAGAGCCGGGCGCGGGCAAAGCGCCGGCAACTACTGAAAGGGGATGGAAAGAATGGCGGATTGGAGAGACGCGCCGGCGGTGGAGCTGTTAGCGAAGGGGTTGATCCAGGAGTACCACCAACATTTAGTGCTGGCGAAGATTAAGTATCTGTTTCGTGAGGGGCCGTGGTCAAGCCAGAAGAAGGAAACCTGGGCGAAGGCGTACAAGGTCAGCGATCGGGACAAGTTCTTGCACGGGTACGACTTCCTTGTCGTGATCAATGATGACGTCTGGAAGGAACTCGATCTTTCCGCCCGGATCGCGCTGGTGGATCACGAACTGGCGCATTGTGGTGTGGGTGAGAACGGCTGGTGTGTTTGGCCGCACGACGTGGAGGATTTTATTGCGGTTGTCAGCCGGCACGGGGCCTGGATGGAAACGGTGAAACAGTATCTAAAGGCGGCCGAGAATCAGAAGCTTGCAGAGTTCGAGCGTCAGGGGCAAATGCTCCTTGATGATTTCTTAGGGCAGGACGCGGAGGCTACGGAGGACAAAACAAGCACAGAACCGGTTACATCCGGAGAAACAGGCACAGAACCGGATAAAACGGCAGGGGAGGCGGAGCTGGGATGGTAAACTTCACGGTGTACGGAGAGGCGGTTCCGAAGGCCCGGGCAAGAACTGTTCGGACGAAGACCGGCCAGACGGTCAGTTACACCCCCGAAACTACGGTTGCCTGGGAAAACACCATTCGGGGCAAAGCGGAGCAGTACCGCCCCGGCAAGTTGTTGGACGGGCCCTTGTTCCTGTGGGTGAATTTCTACATCCTCAAGCCGAAGTCGAAGCCGAAAAAGGTTTTATACCCGGATACCAAGCCGGACCTGGACAACCTGGTCAAGTCGGTCAAGGACGCCCTGCAGGGGGTTATCTATACAAACGACAGCCGGATCGTTGGCGAATTCATACGCAAGGATTATAACGATCCGCCCCGGGTGGAGATCACCATTTTTGAGATGCACGAGGTTTCACTGGTGCTGTACGGCATGGGATTACACCTCTCGCAGGCGAAAAGCGCGGCGGCGGAGGGGAACCCTCCAGGTTTGTTCAGTTCGGGAGCGTAGCCGTGACCCGGTGCCGGCGGAGGAGGGTAAAAATTGCATTGACCAGCCACGCTGTTAAGCGCTGGGAGGAACGGGCCGGGAGGACGCCGGGGCGGTTGCCGGAGCTGATGGCCGCGCTGTTGATTGAGTTTTTGCGGGGGCCTGGCGTGGAAGTGATCGACGGGACGGCCCGGCTCCCGCTGGACCCGGCGCTGCTTGAGCTGCCGCAGCCGCTGACGGCGTGCCTGGAACTGCCCGACATTTACGGGACATGGAACGTGATCACGTTTTTGCCAGGAGGAGGAGAGGAGAATGATGCAAGTAATATTCGATACCCTGCAGAACATATCCGTTTCGAAGATATCTACAAACCCAAGCAATCCGCGAAAAAACTTCGATCCGGAAGCGCTGGGAGAACTGGCGCAGAGCATCCGGGGGGTGGGAATCCTACAGCCGTTAGTACTGGTTCCGAACGGTGAGGGCCTGCGGATAGTTGCCGGTGAACGCCGCTGGCGGGCGGCGCAGTTGGCCGGGCTGGAGTCCGTCCCGGCGATCGTGAAGGACCTGACGCCGAAACAAGAAGCCGAGTTGATGTTGACCGAGAACCTGCAGCGCAAAGATTTGGACCCGATCGAGGAGGCGCAGGCCTACCGGGTGTTGCTCGATGAGCACGGCTACACGCAGGAGGCGCTAGCTGAGAAACTGGGCGTGAGCCAGCCGCACATCGCGAACCGGCTGCGGCTGCTCGAACTGCCGGAGCAGGTTCGGGACGATATTTCACGTGGAATGCTCAGCCCGAGCCACGGGCGGGCGCTGGCCGGTTTTGTTAAAAACTTACCGGGCGTGGTGATCAGAAAATCGGCGGAGCTAATCCGGGACGAGGGCGTGCCTGTGGCCAAGGTGGATAGAGTGGTGTACAAACAAGTTGCGGAACACGGCCGGCCGCTTATAGATTGCGACGTGAAATTTGACCTTTCTGGGTGCGAGGGTTGTGTACACGCAAAAACCGGGGCCAAGTGGTATTACCCTCCGGGCGTTAAACCCAATGAGAAATACTGCATGAAACATTCCTGCTACGACAAGAAGCAGGCTGAGGCGGAGGAAGAGCGCCGCCAGGCGATGCAGAAAAAGGTCGAGAGAATGTCCCGGAAGGGCGAAAAGCTGATCGACCTGGGCAAGCTCGGGTATGGCAATTTCGAGTACCTGACCCGGTACGGCGTCTTCTTTGACCAAGCCGAGTGCGCGGGGTGCGAAAATAACAAGTTGGGCGCCGACAAGTACGACGAGAAACCGTTCGAGATCTGCATCAAGCCCTCCTGCTTCAAGAAAAAGAAAGCCGCGGCGGAGCGGGAAAAGACCAAGGAAGCCAAAGAGGCGTTCGAGGCGGAGCTTGAAGAAATCGCCGGGCTGGTTAAGTTAAACCCGGTTATGACATTAGCAAACCTGCTTCCCAAGAGGTTTTTAATCTACTTGGCCGCCCGGATGTTGACGGACGTCGGCGCTGGGTGGGATCAGGGGACAGGGCAAAGAAAGATTTCAGACCGCAAGTACCTGAAGGACAAGTTCGGCTGGACCGAAAAAGTGTATAGTTGTACTGGTGACTGGTGGCCCAAGTTCCTTGGATTGCTCGAAACCCTGACCGAGAAGCAGCTCATGGAAGTTATTCTTGAGTGGCCGGCGGTGGCGCAGGGCCTGAGGGGCGCGGAGGAATGGTTTTTGAAAAAAAGTTCTTGACAAAGTTTCGACACGACTGCTAAGATTTTTCGTAGCAGAATCTTGTGATCAGAACTAAAGCATAATTTCGTTACAGAATCGGGTAGATCCTTGGGACTGAGCAAGGTCTTGGGATCGCAAATATTACCCAGAAGGGAAGAAAGCCCACTAACTTTTCCACAACTGTGACAGATTGCGGCCACGGTTAACAGCCGAGGGTTTAGCTTTTTGTCCAGTGTGGGGCAGTTAGCGGGCTTTTTGTTTTGGGGTGGGGTGTGTCATGACGGGCGGGCGTAAGCCCGGGTTGACCGACAAACAGAGAGCGTTCGCCGTAGAATACCTGGTGGATCTTAACGCAACCCAGGCGGCGATCCGCGCGGGATATAGTCCCTCGTGGGCGGTAAAGTGCGCGGCCAAGTTGCTGCAAAAGCCGCACATCGCCGCGGAGATTCAGAGGGGTATGGACGCCCGAAAAAAACGGGCGCAGGTAACAGCGGAGAGTGTGATCGGCGAGCTTGCCGACATAGCTTTTTCTGCCGGCCGCCGGGATAAAGTCAAGGCATTGGAGCTTTTAGGCAAGTATCTGAGATTATTTGTTGACCGGATGGAGGTTACGCACGAGTTCGGGGAGCAGGTTGTCGCGCTGCTGGTGGGCGCGGTCTGTCGGGTGTGCGGTGACTGCCCACGACGGAATCAGATCGCCGATGAGCTGGAAAAGGTCGGGAGGACTGACTGAGATGGCTGGGGTGACGATGGGAATTGTGGTGGGGAACCTGGCGCGTGCGCTGCGCGTTGACAACCGTCCCATCCTACGCTGGATCGGCGAAAACGAAATGGTCAGCGAAAAGGGTATCCGGCTGGAGCTTTACAACCGCGCTTTCCTGCGGGAGATTTTCGAAGACGAGTCTCCCGAGCAGGTCGTCCCGAAGTGCAGCCAGGTTGGGCTAACTACGCTACAGATCATCAAAACGGCCTTTTTCGCCAAGCGGTACGGGTACGGTGTAATCTACACCCTGCCGACGCGGGATCTCGTCAGCGAGTTCCACGAAACGAAGGTCCTGCCGATGATCGAGAAAAACGAGGCGCTGCGGCCTAGTGGGACGGACAAGGTCGGCGCGAAGCGGTTCGGCAGTGGATTTGTTTTGTACCGTGGGACATTCGGCGAGCGGCAGTCAATTATGGTCAGTTCGGACCTAAATGTCTATGACGAAGAGGATCGGTCGAACCTGGCCGTAATCGAGGGGTTAGAAAGTAGGCTACAGGCGAGTCAGTACGCCGGACAGTGGCACTACTCAAACCCGACGGTGCCGAATGTCGGGGTTGATAAAGTTTGGCAGCAGAGCGACCAGAAACACTGGTTCGTTCGCTGTCCCGGCTGCGGGAAACGGCAGTATCTTTCCTGGCCGGACAGCGTTGATATAGACGCGGAGCAGTATGTCTGCGTCAAGTGCAAGCGAGTTCTCGATGATGATACCCGCCGGCGCGGGGTGTGGGTGCCAAAATGGGCAGGGAAGAGTATTTCGGGGTACTGGATTAGTCAGATGATGGCGCCGTGGAAGTCAGCGGCGGACGTGATCTGGGCATTCCGAAATAAGACCGAGGACTATTTTTACAACTTCGTGTTGGGCCTGCCGTTTGCGGGCGGGCCAACGGCGGTTGGACGCGGGGACATTCTTAAAAACCTGAGTGCAGCTGCAAACGACGGCGTCAGCGCGTGCATGGGCGTTGACCAGGGTAAGGTTCACCACTGCATTATCGGCAATCACAAGGGGCTATTCCGGTTCGTCGTGGCGAAGACTTGGGAAGAGGTCAAGGGCCTGATCACGCAGTATGACGTCCGGTGCTGCGTAATTGACGGCAATCCGGACAAGGATGAGGCGACGAAGTTAAGAGAAGCATTTCCGTTCCGGGTTTACCTGAACTTCTACGTCGACGACCCGAAGCGGCCGAAGGACCTCGAACCGGTTGATCGCGGCCGGGACGCCGAGGGTGTCCTGCTGGCCGAGCGGACGCAGGTCATCGACCGCGTGATTAAGGATTTTAAGGCCGGTAAGATCCTGATTACGCCGCACGATCCGGTAGATCCGTACCAGCTAGAAGAGTACGCGAAGCATTGGGCGGCGCTGTACGAGGTGCGGAGTACGGACAAGATGGGGAACGAGGTCCGGCGGTGGGCGAACTCGGGTCCGGATCATTGGGCGCATGCGTCAGTGTACTGGTGGGAAGCCATGCGGATGCACGCCGGCGAACTTCTGCCGGCGGTGCCGAGCAAGGAGGAATAATTGTGATTGAGTTCGAGCCGGAAAGACCGGGTTTGGCGGACAAGTTGGCGGCAGCGTTGATTTACCTTTTACCGACAGTTATAACACTGGTGATCGTATGGCCGCGGTAGTGTTAGGGTTTATTTCGGGCGGGATACTCATGCTGGGCGGTGTGGCACTCGGGGCCTTGATGTCGTGGCGGTTGATGCAGCGGGAAAGTCCCCTGCCGGTTCCGGCGCGGTTGAAGTTGTTCGAGTGCTTTGCGCATACCGACGAATCCGAGGCGCGGATGGAGGAGCGAAATGGGCATTCTTGACGGCATTAAGGGCATCTTTTCCGGCGGCGGGCGGGATGTCGTGGTCGACCAGGACCAAACGCCCGAAGAGCAGGATCTCGTCCGGTTCGTTTACCGGCTTTTCGACGACGCGCGCAAGGCCCGCGTAGATGTTGAGAAAACTATGAAGGACAACTGGAAGGCGTACCGTGGCCGGGACAAGCAAAAGCTGCCCAAGTACAAGAAAAAGGCGCGGCTGAACATTTGCTTCACCATCGTCGAAGCGATTCTGCCGTGGCTGACCGAAAACAAGCCCGAGATCATCTTTATCCCGGGAGAGAAAGATGACATTTCTCATGCCGAGATTATGCAGAAAATTGTGGATAATCTCTGGGTGCGCCTGGCAATCCAGTATATCCTTACCCGCCTGGCGAAAGCGGGACTGGTCTTTAATAAGGGATTCCTCAAGGTGCTTTGGAATGTGGACGCCGCCGGCGGGATCGGGGAAGTGGATGTTCGATATGTAAGTCCTTTCAAGATATACCCGGATCCGGACTGCCAGAGCCCGGATATCCAGGATTGTATGTACGTGATCGAGAGTTATCCGCTGGATTTAGGGACAATCCGGCGTATGTTTCCGAAACGCGGCTGGAAGGTCAAGCCAGACGCGCAGCTCTCCCAGATGTACCCGGGAGAGTATTGCGAGCCGTTGACGGCCAGGCACAACATTGACGATGTCGTTACCGCCGGCGGCAACTGGCGCGCGAAGGGCCGGTTACGCGCGCGGATTATCGAGTGTTGGTTCAAGGACGACACGGTTGAGGTCCTACGCGAGCAGGACAGCGACGGCAGCGAGGTCACCAGGCATGCGCTGAAGTATCCCAACGGTCGAGTGATCACGGTAGCAAACGGGGTGCTTCTTGATGACAGACCGAATCCATATCTTTCGTCCAATGGTAAGGTGTTTCCATATGTGTCTTTCGACAACTATGACAATCTGGACGAAGACGGGATTGAGGAAGACACTGGCGGCGGGTTCTGGCCGATCAGCGAGGTTGAGCAGCTCACCCCGATCCAAAACGCGCTTGACGACTTGATTCGTCGTGTCCTTGACAATGCGGCGCTGACCGGTAACATGCAGTGGATTCTCGACCAGGAGTCAGGGGTCGATCCGGAAACGTTGACCAACCAGCCCGGCTTGATCGTGCGGAAAAACAAGGGGACCGAAGTCCGGCGTGAGAAGCCGCCCGAGATGGCGGCGTATATCATGCAGTTATTGACACTGCTTCCGACATGGGGTGAAACGGTCAGTGGCGTGCATGATGTGACGCAGGGGCGCAGGCCGCAGGGAATCACCGCGGCGGCGGCGATCGCCGAGCTGCAGGAGGCCGGGCAGGCTCGGATTAGGTTAAAGAACCGCAGCATGGAGAAGACCGTGAAGGACCTCGGGGAACTGATTAAATCCCGGGTTATGCAGTTCTACCCGCCCGGCCGAATCATCCGCGTGGTCGGGAAGGACAAGCAGGTGCAGTTTATTCCGTTTGATCCCCGCAATATCAAGGGGGATTTTGATGTGCTTGTTGAGGCCGGCAGTAGCCTTCCAGTGTCGAAGGCCGGGAAGTACAACCAGGCGACGTTCTTGTTTGAGAAAGGTGCGATCGACGCGCAGGCGCTCTTGGAAGCGGTCGAGTGGCCGAACCGCGAGGAGGTTCTGCAGCGCATGGGCAGGTTGCAGCAGTCCGGGGGGCCTGCGGGTGCTCCCGTGCCCGGCGCGACGCCGCCCATTACCCCGCCCGCCGTCATTCCTCCGGAGGCGGTGCCGCAGGATATCGGGGACTTGCCGCCTGGGCCGGGTGCCGGAATTCCACAGGTCCCGCCGGACGTTGCGATCGCTCTCCTCGGGTTGCTTCAGCAGTTACAGCAGGGAGGGAGTGTCGGTATGTGAAACAGGTGGTAGTTAGCAGTCGACGCAGCCCGCGGGGCCGCGGTCGGCAGAAATTCGCTTACCTGAAGGAGGAAGATCATGTGAAGAGTGCGATCGGGCGCAGGCTGGCGGCGACGAAAAGTGAAGCGGCGGCGCGCAGGGAAGTCCTGGCAATAGCTGGTGCGAAAAAGGTCACCGAGAAAAAGCAGCCTAAAAACGGGTGGGATGGGGGTGCTGAGCGTCCCGGTTTCCGCGTCTACGACCGGTACCTGAAGGAGATCAAGGACTGGAAGGTCGGGCAGGAGGTTGTTTTGGTAATGAGGGCCAAGGTTGTCCAGGCCGAGGCCACTGACGAGGGGAAGAATAAACAGACCAGCGCCAGGCTGGAAATCACCGACATAGGTACGCTCTGATGCCGTTCAAATCCGAGGCGCAGCGGCGCTACTTATGGATGAAGCATCCGGAACTTGCCCGCCGGTGGGCGCATGAATACGGGACGCCGAAAGACTTACCGGAACACGTGAAGCGCGGCGCAATCCAGCGCCGTTTAGATAAACACAAAAAGCGGGCCACCCCGTAAGGGAGCCCGGGGAGGTAACCAAAAATGGGTGACTATTTAAATCCGGGAGCCGGTGAGGCCACCCCGGGCGGCGCAGGAGAACCGAACCTTGACGACATGAACCTTGACGACCTGGGTTTGGGAGGCGGCGGCGAGCCGGAGGGGGCGCTAGGTGAAGGCGGGGAGCCGCCCGAGATCACGGTGGAGATCGACGGCGAGCAGGTGCCGCTTTCCGAAATCAAACGGTGGCGGGACACCAGGACCAACCTGGAATCCGCGTACACCAAGAAGTTTCAAACTCTTGCCGAGCAACGCAAGCAAGTTGAACCGTTGATGAACTGGTTTCGCTCGAATCCCCGGCAGGCTCAGGTTATCGCCGCTGTGGTGGACGGGCAGATCACTCCGCAACAGGCGCTACAGTACCTGACGCGACATGCCGGACCCGGCCACCAAGCGACACCTACCGGGCAGGTTCCGCCCGAGGTGGCGCAGGTAATAGATGGCCTAAGGCAAGAAGTCGCCTGGCTGAAGAGCGCTACCACGAGTCAACTGCAGGCCCAAGCCGATCAGCAGATCACCGCCACGATGGCGAATCTGGCCGAGCGGGCGAAGGCCGACGGGCTGGAGTGGACAAGAGAGCTCGAACAGGAGATCCTTGAAACAGCGCTCCAAAACAACGTGAGTAACCTGGAGCTGGTCTATAACGCTCTTGCCACTCAGAAGCTGAAGGCGCAAATCGCCGAGGCCAAGAAGCAGGGCGAACTGGAGACGCTTCAGCGGCTGAAGCAAAACCGGCAGAAGGCCGGGGGCATCCTGGGCGGTCAGCAGCGCGGCGGCGCAGCGCCGGCGAAGGACATCAAAAGTTACAAAGACGCGACAGACGCCGCCCTTGCCGATGAAGCCCTGTTGAATTCACTGATCACGGAATGACGGAAGGGAGGTAGGGGTAATGCCCCTAAACTATGATGCGCTCACGACCACCACGGAGAAGTATTATCTCAAACCGCTGGTGGACAACGTTTTCAACGCCACTGTGTTGTTGCGGAAGCTGTCGGCGGACGCCGATCCGGCGGAGGGCGGCGAAAAGTTAAAGCAGCCCCTTATTTACGCGGAGAACAGCGCAGCCGGGTCGTACAGCAAGTACGACATCCTGAGCACCACCCCGAGCGACGAGCTGACGGCAGCGCTCTTTGCCTGGAAACAACTCTATTGCAACGTAAGTATTTCCGGGCTTGAAGAGGCTCAAAACAGAGGGGCGCGTGCGGTCCTGAACCTGGTGAAGTCAAAGATGCAGGTTGCCGAACTGACGCTGAAAAAGCTCATGACGACCCAGTTGTTCAGCGATGGGACGGGTAATTCCGGTAAGGACATCACGGGTATACATGCAGCGATCGATGACGGGACCAACGTGGCGACGTACGGCGAGATCGATCGAACCACTTACACCTGGTGGAAGGCGAAACGGTATGCTAACGGCGGGGTCGATAGGGTACCGACGCTGACCCTGATGCAGACGGCGTACGGGTCGATCAGCGATGACACCGAGTTTCCGGATTTAATTGTTACCACGCAGACGATTTGGGACTGGTACTGGGCACAGTTGACGCCGCAGCAGCGGTATGAAAACGAACAGCGGTCCGCCAACGTTGGTTTCCGGCACCTGATGTTCAACCAGACGCCGATCATCGTGGACAAGGCGTGTACCGCGAAGCGGATGTACATGATCAACACCAAGTACCTGAAGCTCCGGCCGCACGAAGAGAACGCCGGGAAGTTCCGCCAGACAGGTTGGAAAAAACCGACAAATCAGGACGCGGCTGTCAATCAGATGCTCTGGTACGGGAACCTGACTTGCTCGAACTGCAGCAAGCAGGCTGTGATCGAAGACCTGGCGCCGTAAGTGCGCCTGAGCTAACCGACGACCGGGCGGGCGGTCAACCCGCCCGGCTTATTCCAAAGGAGAGTGATAAGTGTGGGGTTCAAGGCGATCATTGAGGCTACCAGTCCGGAGGTTGTAGCGAAAATCGGCAATGACGTTGTGATCGTCGTTCATAATGCCGCGCCGGATAACACAATCGGAGCGACTATCGCGGGCCCCGGTTCGCTGTGCATCGACCGGACGAACTCGAACCTATACGTGAACGCGGGCACCAAGGCGGTTCCGGCGTGGAAACTGGTGACGAGGGCGGCTTAATCTTGTTCTTGCGGGGCGGAGGGAGACCTCTGCCCCGGTTCAAAAAAACGGAGGTGTAAGGCATGGCCTTGACAGTGACAATTGACGGTGAGGTCCAGCTCGGCGCGCAGATGACGAAGGGCGACCGGCGAATGAGGCAGATCATGGGCACCATGGACTTCGACAGCAGTTACCCGACGGGCGGCGAGGCGCTGCCGTCTACGTTCCCGCTTACGACGATCAAAGGGATGAAGATTGAGACCAAGTCGGGTTACATGTTCGAGTGTGACCGCAGCGCGAAGAAGATTAAAGCGTTCCATCCGCGGGCGGCAATTACCAACACCTTGGCGGCAAGCGTCAATGCGGGCGCAACCTCGGTTACTTCCACGGCGGCGAACGGGGCAATCATTACCTTATCGGGTAACGCGGGCGTGGCCGCCGGTCCCGGCGCGGAAGTCCCCAACCTGACCGACCTTTCGGCGCTGACCGGCGTTGGATTCATTGCATGGGGGTGGTAAGCATGGCGATGGCTGTAGTTAAAAATATTGGCGACAGAAAGGTAACGCTGCGGTGGGCGGGGCAGGATCTATACGAGCTTAAACCCGGCCAGGAAATGCCGGTACCCGTTCACCTGGCGAAGCATTACGCGGGCGACTGGGACCTGAAAGACGGAGCACTGAAAGAAGAAGAGGAGCGACGCGTCACGGGTCTGTTCGGCGGGCAGAGAGTGCTGCAGGTTGTGAAGCAGGTACCGGATAAACCGAAGCCGGAACGGAAACTGCCCAAGCTGCCGGGCGAAGGCGGGGAAGGCGAACAGCCGTTTGCGGCGCTGGCGGGGGAGGAGTAAATCGTGCCCGCGCAGGATTGCGAAAACGGCAAAATCAGTCGGTCGTGGGTTGCTGCGGACAGCAAGGACAATGCCGAAGCTACGGCAACCAAGGCGGCTGTAACGGGGGCTGTCCACTTCGTTTCTCACGTTTCGGCCAGCTTTAGCGGTGCGGCAACGAAGCTTCTGCAAATCAAGGACGATGTAACCATTATTTTTGAGCGCTACATTGTCAACGCCGAAACAGTTAATTTCTCCGTGCCCCTGAAAATTACGTCAGGCAAGGCTGTTAGCGCCGTGCTGGCGGCCAGCGGGACGGCGGGCGTGATCGGAAAGGTGAACCTGGCCGGGTTTACGGTGTAAACGGAGGGGATGGCATGACGGGGCAGGAAATCGTCACCGACTGCCTGCGGGCTATAGGTGAAGCCGATCCGAATAATCCAGTCGAGCTTAGCCGGGCGGACTGCCTGGCGCTGGTTAACTATGCCTATCAGGAGATCATGGGGCTGCTGCTCAACATCCAGAAGAGCACGACGCTGACCGTGACCGCCGGGAAGGCATCGCTGCCTTCTGATTACCTGGCGCCCGTGCGGGTGTACGATAGTACGACCTGGCCGCCGCTGAAGCAGATTTTTGACATCGCGGACAAGGTCGACGACAACGCGGCCACGGAGCAGTACTGGATTCCCAACGAGATGGAGATTTACTTTTACGGCATAACGCCGACCAACGCGCCGACGCTGTATTACAAAGCGAAGCCTGCCGCGATAGCGGACAGCGCGGGCTCAAGCCCGACGGCGCTTAAAGGGAAATATCATAAGCGTTTTGCTACGTACATCAAGATGGTCATGGCCGAGCGGCGCGACAGTATGAACACCTATTTCGCCATGCAAGGCGAATGGCTGGACATACTGGACGAAATTGAGGAAAAGCATAAGGGCGGTCGACGGGATAACGAGCCGCTTTGTGTGCGTGAGGTGTATTAAATGTCGTATGACCGCGTAAAGAACATGGCGCGCGGGGCGTTCCAGGACCGCCCGGCGGCGGCGATAAAGCAGAGCAATTTCCAGGGTGTCAACTACGTTGACGACACCGAGCTTTTGCAGCCGGGCCAAGTCCCCTTCGCGCAAAATGTGGACTTCGGGGACCCGATCGGCGCGGCAACCAAGCGCAAGGGCCTGCAATCGCTATTCGCTTCGCTGGGTGCAGGCGCCGTCCGCGGCCTGCACTACTTCGACCGGGACGCTGGGGGTCAGTTGCTCCTGGCGCACGGCGTGGACATATATAAGCTGACGGGCGGCGAGACGAATAAGCTTGTTGACACGCAGGCGGACTGGCTCGCTGGTGCGGGGACGGCGAGGGTGACGGCGACGGGAGAGTTGAAGTTGCCTGACCCAACGGGAACCTTTACGCGCCCCAGTGAGGCGTACAAGGATGATGGAACCAAAGTAAGTGCCGGAACACCACGGTTTAAGGAGGCTTGGGTCTAATGTCTCAATTGAGTAACTACGTGGAAAATGCGCTTATAAATCATGTATTGCGAAACGTGGCTTTAAGCTCGCCAGTAACGGTTTATGTGGCTCTTTATACTTCGGACCCTACGGACGCCGACACCGGAACTGAGGTTGTCGGCGGGGGGTATGCGCGTCAGGCAATAACGTTCAACGCGCCGGTAGACGGCGTGGCGACGAACAGTGCCGACGTTGTTTTCCCGACGGCGACGGCTAACTGGGGTACGATTTCGCATTTCGGCATCCGGGACGCCGCGACGGGTGGCAATCTGCTCTGGTACGGGCCGTTTGCTGTCGCGAAGCCGATTTATACAGGAGACACGTACAAAATACCAGCGGGGCAGTTATCTTGCAGCTTGGCGTAGGAGTTGACGTACTTTGGCGGTCTTTAAGGTTGGTAGCTTCCTGAAATCTACCGGTACGGCTCCGGTTTCACAGACGGTTGCGCACGGTCTGGGGCAGACGCCGAAGGCACTCATTCTCTGGACGAACGGTAAGACGGATGAGCTGTTTTCTGGCAGTTTTATGTTCGGTCAGGGGTTTAGCGACGGAGTTAATAGCCGGTCTGTTGCCGTTGCGTCGCTGGACAACGATCGCTACGGAAATTATGGCGGTGCTATTTCTTCCACAGCCGTTCTTACGATTGTTAATCCGGGGGATGTTGTTGTTGCCCGGTGTAGCCTTGCGTCCTGGGATGCTACTAATTTCGTGCTGAACTGGACTACCAATGACGCTGTTGCCTATGTAATTCACTTCATCGCTATCGGCGGGACGGATGTTTCGGCTAAGGTTATCACACACAATACGCCGACAGTTACAGGAAACATAAGTGTTACTGGTGTTGGGTTCCAGCCGGACGTAATTTTGACGCTACCAGCTACGACGGGTGCAGACAAGTTGTCGTTTGGATTGGGCGCGGCAAGTAGCAGTACGGCGCAGTGGGCAACTCGTGTTTATGCCATATCTGGCGCTTTAAATACGAGGTCCAAGCGTGCTCAGTTGACGAATGCTTGTGTTTTTGAAGGTACTGATCTTTTTACACGCCTTCAGGCTTCATTGGTTTCTTTTGACGCCGATGGGTTTACTTTAAACTATACAGCGGTAGCCACAGTATCGCTTTCTGTATGGTGTTTATGTTTAAAAGGCGTGTTCGCTAAAGCTGGTGTGTTCAACAAATCTACCGGCACAGCACCGGCAAGTCAGGCGATTACCGGTGTCGGCTTTAAAACACGCGCCGTTCTTCTGGCCAGTTTCCAGAACATTACCGCTGCCGGTATCGTAGCTAACGCCAGATTCGGTATCGGCGCGTCAGACGGCACGACGGAAGGCTGTTCGGCTTTCCAAGACACGGACGTTTTGGCCACTTCGAGTGCGGACGGTATAGACAAAACGAGCAAGGTCTTTGTCAAGGTTAACAACAATACTCCGTCTATTGACGCTGAAGCCGATTTGACGAGTTTGGACGCCGACGGTTTCACCCTGAGTTGGACGACCAACGATGCGGTTGCGACCGAGATGCTTTACCTTGCTTTCGGCGGGTATGTGGACGGCTGGGGCACGGCGGCAGGTGTTGGTTCGGCCTCCGGCGGCGCGGTGAAAACTTCCGTTGGTTCTGGCTCTGCGGCCGGGGTTGGTTCGGCCTCCGGCGGTGCGGTGAAAACTTCTGTTGGTTCTGGCTCTGCGGCCGGGGTTGGTTCGGCCTCCGGCGCAGGGTACAGAAGGACCGGCTACGCGGTGCAGATAGAGAAGGCTACACAGAACATAGTCAAAGACGCCTCTTTTGATTCAGCCACGGCGATTAACGACGCTGCTTCCCCGTGGAAGTACAACGCGACGCCGGGTGTAGGTGAATCAATCGCAAAAGACGCAACAGTTAAGCGTTCCGGTGGCAGTTCTGTGAAGATTATTGCAGCGGGGACCGAGGGTATTGGCGTAAACCAACAACTTACCGGCTGGACGGCGGGCGATTATGTCAGTATTTCGGGGTACATCAATGTTTCAGCGTATACTGCCGGTACAATACACCTTGACCTGCTCGCCAAGGATGCCGGAGGCGTTGTTGTTCTCGACACCTCCGGGATACAGTTGACGGCTACTACGCAAGGCTTCGTCCGCTTTGAAGAGATAAGTGTTCAGATTCCAAGCACGGCTGCGACGCTCTGGGTGCGGGCGTTTGCTACAGACACGCCGAATTGTACATTCTACGTTGACGATGTACAGGATGAGAAGGATTACGGTGTTACGTCATTTATCGGCGCGGCTGACGATACCACGCAAGCCCAGAGAGCCGCAGAAAGTTTAAACTACCTACTCGACAACGTGCTGCCGAATAAATGGGGCGGTTACGTCATCTGGCGGCCAGATCGTGCGCACAATTATCCCACCAACAGCTATGTTACGTTGGCACAGGTCACAACTACCGCCGGTGCCGAAAGATACAAAATCGCGTGGCGCAGTGCTTGGACGCCGCCGGGCGGCGCACCTGTCTATAAGGGTGATACATTCCGGTTTGTCAAAAACGACGGGACCACCTCATACACTCTGTACTCCTCGCTGAAGAGCTTTAACGCCGGGGACACGGTTTTTGTTGCTTGGTTAGACGATCAGGCGGCGGGGGTGATGAAACTCTGGGTGAGTATCAACGGCGGCAATGCCGAAGAATTTACGCTTGCCAATTCTGTTGCAATAACTGATGCGAAGAAGGTTTGGGTGGGGTGCGAATCATCGGCAGGGTACGAGTGTAACGGAGCAATTGACGTTATACACCTTTACGATGCAGTTGTGGCTGCGGCTGAAAGCGTGACACTTAATCTGTCGTTTTTCAATAGCATCTGCACAAACGCGGTGAGTCCGGGCTGGGAGGTATATTCGATACTTTTTAATACGTTCGCAGCATTTTCCATTGCCTTGCCTTCATCGCGCAAAGGCGCATGGATCATGCCTGCGGTGGACGTGGGTATGACGCCTGACGGTGCTTCGATTGCGATTACGTCCAATATCCCGGTGGGCAATAGCATCACGGGCGAGTATAGTTCAAGTAATGACGGGGTCAACTACGGGGCTTGGACGGTAATACCAGCAGGCGGCGGGCTACCGCTTGCTCGATATATTAAATTTAAATTCAAACTCAGCGGCACGGATTTGGTTAATCTGTACGTGGACAAGTACACCTACACATACAGCATCGAGTTCAGCGCGCCTATTTCGATTTACACCGGGTTGCCGACCGGGACGCGGGTGAGGTTCGTAACCTACCAGAATAAAGTTTACGTCGCTTTCGGCGGGCGCCCGCTGGTCTACGACGGCACTACCATCCGCCAGGCGGGGGTTGATCCGCCGGCCACGGCGCCCGCGCTGGCCGTAGGCGCGGCAGGGGGACTGACGGGCACTTACTACGGTAAGGTAACGTTTGTGAATACGGACGGCGTAGAGTCCAACCCTTCGGTGGCCTCTGGCGCTGTGACTGTCTCGGCGCAGCAGATTAACTGGACGATCCCAACCGGCCCGGCCGGGACGGCGAAGCGTAAGCTTTACCGCACGAAAGCTGGGGGTAGTGTTTACTACTACATTACCGAAATCGCGGACAATACCACAACGGCTTACGCTGACAATACCGCCGACGGCAGTCTGACCGACGCGATGAAAGACTACTACAACGTACCGCCAAATGCGGACATCGTTTTCGAGTTTATGAATTACATGTTTTACGTCAGCAATGCAAGCAAGAACCAGCTCTGGTACTCTTTAGTCGGAGACCCGGAGCACGTCCCGAACATCTCCGGGAAGCGGTTTTACAAGCAGTTTTCCGGCAATATCACGGGGATAGCGGCGTTCAACAACGCACTGGTGATCATGGGCGAGGACTTTGTGGCGCCGATAACGACAGGTAGCGGGTTTATCTTCGACAGCGATCCGACGCTGGACACCACGATTATCAAGTATATCGACAAAGGCGGGGCGCTGGCGCACGAGGCGATAGCACTCTGCACCGACCCGGAACTGCGGCAGATAATGGTTTTCCCGACGCGGACAGGCGTAAGGTTTTTGCTGCCCGGCCTGCAAGAGCAGAGCCTTGAGGCGGTACCGCTGAGTCGCAACGTGCAGCCGTATTTCGACAGTACAGTCCTTCGCAGCCAGATGGCGGCGGTCTTCTATAATAGCCGGTTTATGATAGCTTTTTCGTACATGGAATCGGGACTGACGCCGCCAAGTGCGAACAATATCATTTTTCTTTACGACCATCGGAGCAAACAGTGGATAGGGCCGTGGACGATCCCGGCGGCCTGCTTCGCTGTAGCAAACAACAAACTTTATTGCGGCAGCCCGACGGAAGGCAAGGTGTACCGGATGCTGACCGGGACGAATGACGACGGGGCAAATATCAAGATGATCCTTGACCTGCCGTATCTGATGCCGGCGGGTGATCAGGGCAAATGCCGGTTTCAGCGGTTCCGGCTGCGGGTGTCAAATGACAGCGTTACTACGAGTTTGCAGGTCAAGCCGAAGGTGGACGACCGGGAGGCAACGGTCAACATCGGGACGATAGCGGCCGGGTTTAGCGGTGAAAGGCGGCCCGGCGATAATACCAAGCCTTCGCGGAAATTCCCGATACCGTTGCCGCCGGGGATAACGTTGGGATACCGTGTTGTTGATGACAGTACGAACCCGGTAAGTTTGCGGTCTATCACGACGGAGTTTGAGGACTTAGGGGTAAAAGCTTAGGGAGGTGGGTTAAATGGCGGTAAACACACAGGGTCTTTCCGGGTACGCTCTGGCCTATGCAAATGCCTTAAACGCCGGCGCGTCGGACCAGGCGGCGCACCAGGCGGCGCAGGCTGCGCAAGGCGGGAGCGGTTTGAGCCAGAATTTTTTGCAAAGTTTTAACGCGATATCTCCCGGTGCCTATTCCGGCGGAGGGGGGGGGTATAGCGCTCCGGCGGCCCCGCGTCCGGTGACGTACCAGGATATCATTAAAAACGCCTTCGGCGGGGACCCGGCGAAGTACGCGGCGGCAATCTTGGAGAAACAGCGCACGGGGCAGAGCCTTACCAACGCGGCGCAGGCGGCGGCCTTCCAGAAAGCCAACCCGCAGTATTTCCCGGCGGCCGGCACTGTGGGTATCCGCGAGTGGGCTGAGAAGCAGGGGTACGGGAATCTTCTCGGCTGGGACGAAGCGACAAAGACGCCGTATTTTAAGACCGAGTACGGCAACATCTCTATGCCTTTCACGGGCATCTATGGCGGCAAGGCATACACAAGGCCGGAGTACCTTAACTACCTCGGTACGATCCTGGGGATGGGCAAGCAGCAGACGCCGGAACAAATGATGAACTTCGAGATGCCGCCGCAGCCGGAGATGCCGCAGTTTGACCTTCAGTACCCGGATATACAGGGTATGTCTTACGAGGAGGCCATGCGCCGGGCGGCTGGTGAGATCGACCCGCAGACGGCGCTTTCCCGGATGTCCATTATGCAGGCGATAGCGAAACGGCGCGAACGTCTGCCGCTGGAACTGAACATGAAGGGCCAGCTCTTCGGAGGCCTCCGGGAAGGCGGAGAGATGGGGCTGACCCAGGAGCAAGCGCAGAGCATCGAACAGTTGAACCTCGAAGCGGCGGCGAAGAAGGCACAGTTGGCTGAAGCTATACGAGCAAATGACCAAGCACGAGCGCAGCAAATCGCCAGCGACCTCTACCAAGTGCAGCGGGACCGGGCAAACCTGGCTATGCAGCAGTGGCAGCAGCAGATGACGGCCTGGCAAAACGAACGCAACAGAATTTCCGACCTTAGTAAAGCAGCGATCGAAGCCGAGAACGAACGGCGGAAAAGTGCGGCGGATGCGGCAAAAAACCTGATGGATCTGGCGTTTAACTGGGAAAAGATGCTTCTGCCGTGGACGATGGGCGCGACGCCTGCGGAGATGCTGCCTTACGAGTACGCGACGGCGAACGCGCGCCTGCCCTACGAGGCGGGCATGACGCCGTACCAGGAGGCGTCCATCCGGGCGCGCCTGGCGGGCGGGCGCGGTGGCAGCCGGGGCGGGTTGACCGCCTGGCAGCAGTACCAGATCGGCAAGGACCTGGCGGAGGACAAAGCGGGGCTTATCGCTGACCTCGAAAGCGGCAAGTTGACTCATTCGAGTGCGTTCCACCAAATAGAGAACGATCTCTGGGCGGGGCTTTACACTGAAAGCGAAGCCCGCGCACTAAAAGACGTTGTAAACGAAGTCTGGAATGCAATGCATCCGGCTGGTTCTCCGGGATCGGGCGGGGGGCTTAGCGACTGGTTGCAGGCATTATTCGGACAAACCGGGGGCGGGTCCGTAAGCGGTTCGGTGTTTGGCCCGGGCGGCAACCTAAGCAGTTCGGTGTTTGGCCCGGGCGGCAACCTAAGCAGTATACCCTTACCTTTTGAGAGGTAAAATCATGGGGATACATTACAACAGCAGCGCGGGGACGGACAATCGCATACCGAACCTGCAAAAACGGCTGAGTTTCGTCGGGGCTGATGTGCCTGCGCCAAAGAAACAGTCGCCGGGGTTGCTGACACGTGTCCTTGACGTGCTGGCCGCGCCCGGCGAGGCCGTGGCAGGGACGGTAAAAGGCATCGGCCCGGTCCAGGGTGTCAAACAAAAGACGCATTTCTCCAGCATCCTCCGGGATATCGGGTGGGGCGGCGGTCCGGCCGCGACTATCGGTTTCACGCTGGATGCGCTCCTTGACCCTCTGAACCTGGTATCTTTCGGTATCGCCGGTCCGGCGGTAAAGGGCGCGGCCAAGTTCGGGAAATTGGGCGTCGAAGCCGGCGAAAAGGCGCGGCTGGTCGAGCGGGCGGTACAGGCCGGGAAGTCTCTCGGCAAGCAGTCTAAACTTTCCGATGTGCTAAGGACTATCTCCCGCGAAGGGCCGGTCCCGATAATCAGCGAAGCGACCCATCCGGTCCTAAAAGACCTCGGCCTTGCCGAAGGGACGAATATTAAGCAGGTTTCCGCTAAAGCAATGATGAACCGTGCCCGGGCGTCGCGTGAAGCGGCGAGAAAACCGCCGGACCTGGGCGGACTGAAGATCGCCGGGCAGACGGTGATTCCCGGCGCTACTCTGACCGCGCCGTTCAAGGCACTGGCCGGCACCGGTCCGGCGCAGGCGCTGGCGAAGAGTGCGCCCGGCGAAGCCGTCGCCGGGCTGGGTGAGGCGCTGGGACGGCTGTTCTCGACCAAGAAGGCAGCCGAGGCGGCAACGAAGAAGATGGCGGCGGCTGTTACTGCTCACGCCAACGAGTTGGCCGCACTCCGGAAGGGTGCGGTTGAGTCCGACTTGCCCGAGGAAGTGGTCAGCAAAATCGCGGCGGATTATGCCGCTATGCTTGGCTCCGGCGCGGTGAAAAGTGCGGAGGACTTGGAGCGCGTGACCAGGTCCATGCGGCAGAAGTTGGCCGCGGCGCAGAAGAAAGCCAAGGTTGGGAAGGTCCTGGTACCGGAGACAAAAGCAATCGACGTAAATAACCCGGTGCGGATGGCGCGGGAGATTTTGGCCGAACACGCCCGCCGGCGCGGGATCGCTCAGCAAGAGACCGGCAGGTACCTGCAAGGTATCGAAACTGTGGTTGGGGGGATCGGGCCGGAGGACCGCCGCAAGGTCCTTAATATCCTGGAGGATGTTGAGCAGTTCCGTCACACAACGGGACTTTCGCCGGAAGGCGCGCAAAGGCTACAGGGGCTTACCGCCCAGGCGCGGCAGATGGAGGAAAGCCTGGCGCGCGATTTGGCACGGTACCAAAGGGACACCCTGTTCGCCACGCCTAACCTGGTCGACAATATCCGCCAGCGCGGTGGAATCCGGATTCAGAAGGGGCAGGCGTTCGCTACCGAGTTTCTGGAAAGCGTGCCGCAAAATGTGCGTCGGCTGGTTAGCAGCAAAAAGGGTTTGCCCCTCGACGAAATGGCAGACGAGTTGGGCATGAGTGCCAACGATCTCATTCAGGCGTTGGCCGGCGGTGGGTCTGATGTGGCGTCTAAGGGGGCCCGGAAGGCGCTGAACGTCAACGAGCATATTCACGAGGCGCGCCGGTACTTGGAAAGCAACGTGCCGGAATACCAGGTTTTACAACGGCAGCTAGAGGAATTGAATACCCGGGCGTTAGAGCAGTACGTCAAAGGCGACGAGCACCTGCTGCCGGTGGTTGAAACCCTGCGCAAGCTGATGCGCACGATCGGGACCACCGAGCGCAAACTCGGACTGCTGCCGAAGACCATCGAACAGTACGCGCCGCATATCAGAAATCCCGAAGTCCGGCTGACCGAGGAGGACCTGGGCAAGCTTGCTGAGTACTTCGGTTTTTCGAAACAGAGGATTGCCGGATTGGCGAGCCGGGACCCGCAGGAGCGATTAAAGGCGACAGCAGTTTTGTTTAACCCGCACGCCAACGAGCGGGAAATCAAGGCGACGGTCAAAGAGATAAACGACGTTCTCGGTAAGGAATTCTTCACTGAGGACGCGGCCCTTGCCGTCGGCGTTCGCGGCGTTCGGTCGATCCAGGCGCGGCAGGCTTATTTGTTCGCAGAGGGGGCGCTTTCTAAGTGGGGCGTTCCGGTGACGCCGGACATGCTGGGCCGGGTGCCGGTACCGGAAGGATTCGGGGCTTACCGTGTGGCGCACGATCCGGCTACAGGCAAGGTTATTTTACGTGAAATAAATTCTAACGACATATTGGAGGTCCAGAACGCACAGATCACACGTGAACAGTTAAAAGCTAAACTGGGGCAGGACGCGCCCATGCCGGAGTTTGACGTCCCTTTCATGGCGGTGTTCCCCCGGGATATGGCAAGCAGTCTTAACCGCATGTCGCAGACGTTTTTCGGTGACGAAGACATGCGCGCCTTACTCCGCGCTTACGACGGCGCGCTGTCGGTCTGGCGTGGCTTAGCCACGGTTGTGCGGCCGGGATACCATATCCGGAACGCCACGGGTAACTTCTGGAACAACTGGCTTGCGGACATCAAGGACCCCCGGTGGTATGCGCTGGCCGCACAGGTGCAGCGGGACCCGAACGCAATCATAGACACAAAGATCGGGCAGTTGGACCGGGAAACGCTCTGGCGCATAATGGAGGAGCGCGGGGTGGTCGGTGCCACGTTCGCTGGGGCGGAGCTCGGTCACCGCGGTTATGCGGCGATCAGGGAAGCAATCGGGCAAGGCAGTGTGTCGCTGAAGCCGTGGAAGGCGGAGTTTGCGCCGGCGCGTTTGGGCCGAGCGGTTGGAATCAGTATTGAAGACAACGCAAAGATTGCACACTTTTTGGCTAAGTTGAACGAAACCGGGGATCCGGATGCGGCTGCCGTATCGGTGAAGAAGTTCTTGTTCGATTACTTTGACCTTACCGACTTCGAGAAAAACGTGATGAAGCGGATCATCCCCTTTTACACGTGGCAGCGCAAAAACATCCCCCTGCAGCTCGAGTATTTAATAAAGCGTCCGGGCAAGGCTGCAAAGGCGGAAGACATTCAGGCGGCGTTTGCGGCCGCCACGGGCGAGGATCAGCCGACGTGGGAGCAGCAACCGCCCTGGTTTCAAGAGATGTTGCCGCTCCGGATCGGTAAGCAGGGGCAGGCAGAAACGTACTTTAACCCGTCACTGCCGCCGCAGGACATAAACCTCCTGAACCTGTCACAGGGTTCGGTACGCGGTAATCTAAGCGGCACTCTGCAAAACGTCATGAGCATGATGACGCCGGCGGCAAAGATTCCGGTGGAACTGGCCACAAACCGGCAGCTATTTGCCTACCCGCAGCAGGTCTTTTACGACCAGGTCCCGGCGGACACCAGGCAGGACGTTGGGGAACTTGGGCGCTACCTGGCCGGGCAGGTCCCGCCGTTGCGGGGTATTATCAACCTGCTTTCGCCGCAGGGAGGCCGGCCGCGGGAGGGGCGGGACTGGTGGCGCCTGGCCGGGTTATCGCCGATGGCGGTTGACCGCGAAAAGGTAGCCGCGCAGCGTGAGCGGGAGTATTACGAGCAATTGCAGGCGATCCGTCGGCGGTTGGAAGCCCAAGGTGTCGAGGTCCCGGGCATCCGCGAAATTAAGAAGAGGGGGCGGCTGTATTGAGTCTCGAAGCGGTTGAGGTTAAGGTCGATGGACTTCGGAAGGATTACGACAAACACGCGGGGGAAAACAGGGAAGATTTCGAACGCGTATGGCAAGCGATCGACAGGTTAACAAACCGTCCCCCGGTGTGGTGCACAGTCGTAATTGGAGTGTTATGCGGTTTGTCTGGGTTACTTGCCGGGTTGAAGTTTTAGAAAGGAGGAGCTATGCGAGAATTTAAATGGAGTCCCGAACAGTACGCGAAGCTGCAGCCGCTAAAATTAGTTGACTATATCGTTGTTCACCATACGGCCAACGCAGACGTGCCCGTCGAAATGGTCGACCAGTGGCACAAAAACCGCGGGTGGGCCGGGGTGGGGTATCATTATGTTGTACGGCGGAACGGCGATATCGAACGCGGCCGGCCGGAGCATATGCAGGGGGCGCACGTGATAGGACACAACGATCACAGCCTGGGCGTAGCGCTGGGCGGCGACTTTACAAAGTACGTCCCACCGGAAGCGCAGTTAAGCGCGGCGGTTAAACTGGTGCGTGACCTGCTCATGCGTTACCCCAAGGCAAAGCTGGCGCGCCACAGGGACTTGCAGTCCACAAGTTGTCCGGGCGATGCCTTCCCCTGGGATAAGTTTACCGAGGCTGTATCCAGAAAGGAAGACGACAAGGTGCGGTTAATAATCAAAGGGAAGCCCATTGACGTCGATGTTCGGCTCATCAACGGGCGGGTATACGCGCCGGTACGGGACCTATTCGCCGCCCTGACGTATCAGGTTTCTTGGGATGAGAAGGGAAGGACGGTGCGTGTAGAATGAACCCGGATCTCGTTGTTGACGGCATCTCAGCGGTCGGTGTTATCTATGGCACACTGGAGGCGTGCAAGCGCGCCCGGTGGCTGCCCACGCGGTACGCGCCCATTTCGGCGATCGCGGTCGGGGTTGCGTTGTCGATCGGATACGCAGTCTGCCCTGCAGCGACGGCGACAATCGCGCGCGGGGCGGCGCTGGGTGTGGCGGCCAGCCTGGGGTATGCAGGAATGAAAAAGAATCTTAAGCAGCCGGTTGATTGACACCTCCCAGCGGTAACCTTAGAATAAGAACAAAAAGGCGGCATTTCTCTTAGCCGCCCTCGATGGTGTCCACTATGGCACGTAATTTATCAATCTCCGAGGAGGTTATTAAATTACGTGCCGTGTCATTGTTTATAGACTCTGCATGGTCTAGCAGGCCGGTGCCTGCAGGATTAAAGTAGTAATCAATGTTAAAATCGTATTTCTTGCCGGGCGGTCCTGGGTATATGGTAATCCCCTTCACTAACATCATGACAATTTTACGTTTTGCTTCCCATGATAAGGCTTTTTCTGTTTTTAGTCTCAGTAGTTTCAATAGTCGCGTCAGTTCCTTTACGCGTGCCGAAATGTTCTCTTGATTCTTAATCTTGGCATGCACGTCCCGGAGTTTCCCGGTCAACTCCTCCCTTTCCTTGGTCATTCGGGACATTTGTTCTTCTACGTCGTTTATGGCGATAAAACCCCGCCGATACAGGTCTAAAACCTGCTGCCGTTCTTTATCTTTTGACTTTAGGGCATGCTCGATTATTTCTTTTTCTTTGCAGAGTTCCTTCCCGTCCGGGACGTTTTTGATCATGCCTTCCAGCGCCGGGCCGGGGTTATTTAAAAAAGATAAAACTCCGTTCCATACGTCGTTTTCCAGTTTATCCGCGTTTACATTGGGATTTCCGCAGTTTTTGGTGTTGATGTATCGCTTGCTGCCGCAAAGATAGTGCCGTTCCATGTACTCCCTGCCGCCGGATAGATAGCGTTTTACCGAGCGGCCGGAGTACTTTCTCCCACAGTTTCCGCATATAACCAGGCCGGTTAAAAGATATCGATGGGTGGGCTTGTACCAGTTATTGCGGCTATGCTCCGCCACGACATCGCGCGTGCGGTACCACAGATCTATTTCGATCAGTGGAGGAGCCTTGCACTCAATCCGCTGGTCTTTGTATTTAAGCACTTTTTCTCCTATATAAAGCGGATTGGTTGTGATACGGTAGATAGGCGGCGGCGTCCAGCCGCTTTTTGCTTTGTTTTTGCGTCTCTGAATGATGCTGGCAGCCGGTATCCCCAAAGAATTTAAGTAATTCACAACCTGGACGGTTGTGTACCCTTGGTTCCCGACAAGATGAAAGATCATTCTCACAACCCCGGCCGGCGTCAGGCCGGTATCGTTGATCGGGGTTTCGTCCGGGGTTAATGTGCCGTCGTCATTCTTCTTGTAGCCGAACGGGGCCGGTCCCGGCCACACTCCGTTTGCCACAGCACGGAAGATACCGGCTTGGGTACGTTCTTTGATCGTCTCGCGTTCGAGGTCCGCGACGCCGGCCAGGATTGTTAAAAGAAACCGTCCGGTGGGGTCCTGGGTGTCAAACGGTTCTGTCATTGACCTGACGCGGACGCCGTGCTGCTCGATGACATGTACAGCGTTTAGGATCACCCGTGCGGATCGTCCCAGCCGGTCAAGGCGGTGCAGCAGGACCTCGCTGACCTGGCCCCGCCTGACGGCGTCCATCAGATCTTGCCCGCCCGTACGATCTTCCAGGGGGATTACGCCCGAGATGCTTTCATCGGTGAAAAAGACCAGGGTTCCGAGTTGGTGAAGTTCAGCATACTTTTGGGCAAAGTCAATTTGGTTTTGGATCGTCTCGTTACGGGTCTGCTCTTCGGTGGAAACCCGGCAGTAGACAGCAATCACTTTCCTTCCTTCTCTTTCCGCCTGCCGGCGATCGCGAACGCGGCCGCGGTGATCCCAGCGATAGCCAGTCCGCGCAATGCTGTGGCGCCTACGTCGACGCGGCTTGTTTCGATTATAGGCCGCGGCCGGTATGCTATTCCCGAATGGTTTGGATCATACGCGGGATTTTTTATGGTATCTGTATACCTTACCGGGAATGCTGCGATTGCGAGAAAAAAGCAAGCACTTCCTGCAAATAAAACAACCTTCTGTATGGTGTTCAAATCCATCCCTCCCACAAGTCAGGGTTTAATAGGTGTCGAAACTTCCTGATTTTTACCCCACCGGTTCGCAGTTTATGTCTAAAAATCCGGAGCTTGTCTATTGCAAAACTCGGCGTCACTCCAAAGAAATCTGCTAACTCAAGGATATTTGTCGCCTGGCGCAATGTTGCGGCAACTTCGGCATCCGGCATCATGTGATTAGTGGCCCAAATGATCGCCCGGTACTCATCTCGGTTTACAGCGATAGTACCAGTGTAATCTCGAGCCACCAGAATATTTGCGCCGCTGGTGGTGAAGTGGTGCCCTACCTCGTGCGCCAAAGTGCAGTCATGCTCTACCTGTCCCATTTGATCGTCGAGTAAGATGATGGGTAGCCCGTGGTCGCGCAGGTAGACGCCTTTTAGCCGCTCGGGAGTGCGACGCAGCGGCAGGTAAACCACTTCAATGCCTTCCCGTTCAATGGTCTTCCATAAAGACGCAATTTTAGGGGTCATTTGCTCCTTCTCTTCCGATGGGCGCGCGCTGTCTTTCGACCAACCTCTATCATTGCCTGGGCCTCCGGTGACAACGGCATTCGTTCGATCCGGCCGTCTGCGTGGGTAAGGACGATCTCTGCACGCACCGGCGATTGAATAACCACTTTCTCGTCAGAAAAATAATCGAGACTTACGCCGGCCAGGCGAGCGATTTTAGTCAGCACCTTCAGCGGTGGCTTGCAGGTACCGCTTAGATATTGTGTAACTGTTGGCCGGCTTCTGTCTATCAGTCGGGCAAGATCGTCATGCGTCCAGCCCTTTTCTTCTACAATTAGCCGGAGCTTTTCGTGCAACTCCAAAAAATCCACCTCCGTTCCTTCTGGTTTGTTATCCCTACCTATTAAATATATCAACCTTTGTTAGTGTTGCCAACAAGTTTCCTCCGACAAAATTTTTTAAAAAATTTTTTTTAAAACAGTTGACGGGGTTAGCAGCACCAACTATAATATTGGTAGAATCAACGCGGAGGTGGTAACAATGAAGCATACACTGAAAGAACTGCACGAAAAAGCGAAGCGAACCCATGCTGATATTGCAAAAGAAGTCGGTATTTCTCGCCCGTTCTACACACAGATACTGGCTGGGAAGGAACGTCCATCATTGCCTGTCGCACGGCGTATAGCGCAAGTGTTTAGAGTGTCGCTTGACGAGATTATTTTTGGCGTCGAAGTTGATAATATCAATCAGGGAGGTGAAAAAAAACAAACATACTGCATTGGACGAAAGCGATAACGCACATTGAAGTCGGCGGTAATTCCGTCAAGGAACTGGAGGAAGTGACCATGGGACAGGTGAGGTTTTTCCCGGATGAAGACAGGATGCGCAGGGCGATACTGTTCGTTCTTAGTCAGCCTCTTGACGAAGACCCGAAATTCTTTGATCCCGAAACTCTACCCGAGGGATATCTCGGGGAAAGGGAGGATGAAGGCGATGTTCCGGAGGCTAATGGAATCCTATCGCGTCTGGAGATACAAGAGGCAATGGCTAAAACGCTGGGCTGATTACTTCCAGTCCGGCGGCGTAATCCGGTAAGGACCAGCTTAAAGAAAGGAGCTGAGTAATATGGCGATTAAAGGTGTGTCTGATATCAAAAGGCTCCCGCGGCTGGGGAAGATCCGGCTGGGCGAGAAAGACGTTTCGAAGCGGACGGGGCAGGAGTATCCGAAGGCAGTTGACTACTTCGTTTGCCCGCCCGAGGTCCAGAAGGTCTACGGGGAGAAGCCCCGGGCACTGGATATCATGTTCCCAGTCGAAGACGAGGAAATCTTTTTCCCGCAGTGGTACAAGCGTTACGGTAGCTCGACCGGCCTGCTCTGCAAGGGCGATGGGGAGCGGGCGACGGCGATTGACCCGGAAACCGGGGGGATTCAGGAGACCGAGTGCTGCCCTGATGAGTGCGAATGGTTCTTAAAAAAACACTGTCGACGCCTGGCGAACATCCGGTTTTTGCTGCCGCGGGTTCCGGGACTTGGCGTCTGGCAGATCAACACAACGAGCTTTCACAGCATTGTCAACCTCAACAGCGTCATAACGATGATCCGGGGGGTAACAGGAGGCCGCATCCGCATGATCCCCTTAAAGCTCACTCTCAAGTCACAAGAAGTTACTCCCGGCGGTAAAAAAAAGATTGTTTACGTACTGGACCTCGTGGCGCCGTTCACACTAGATAAGCTGATCAACTTCGCACAAAAGGCCCTCCCCGAATTTACGGTCGACAAGCCCGACGACAACGACCGCCCGGAGGATCTCTATCCTGACGCGGTCCTGAACAAAGAAGACCCGGAGCCGTTCACCCTGGACGCGCAGACCGCAGAGCCGCCGGTGCAGAAGACGATACCGCAGGCCTCCGCCGGCAACGGCAAGACCAAGAAGGAGCAAAAAGCGGAGCAGGCTACAGCAGACCGGGCGGCCGCCACGCAGACTGACGCTCATAAGCAGTTTATAGCTGAGACGGATGCGCTGCTGGAGAAGGAGCTGCACGCGACTTGGGACAAGCTCGGGACACCGCACGCAAAGCGGAAGGCGCAGCTTGCGAAGCCTAACCTGGACAAAGAAAAGCTGCTTGAGGCTTTGCGGGCTGAGATCCAGCGGCGAGAAGAAGCCGAAGTGCCGGCAGCACAGGCCCCTCCTCTGACCGTAGCGCAGCCGGCGCAGCAGAGTTTCTTTTAGGAGGTGCGATATGACGATTATCGATGAACGAACGCAGATCGTGTCCCGGAAAACCTTAAAGTCACAAGCGCCGCGGCAGCGGTTGGGTTTCGAGGAAACGGGCCCCGGTCAACTGGACATAAAAGCGGATATCAACAGCAAGGAGTTTGTTCTGATGTGCGCGGAAGGTATGGTGTCTTTCATTAAAAACCTGAAAGAAGCGGGGATAATCTGATGAAAAACGTTGAGATGAAGGTGGACGGCGATAAGTTGCACATCATCGTTGACCTGTCGAGGGAGTTCGGTCCTTCGTCATCCGGGAAGACGACCATCGTCGCCAGCACGGAAGGAAGCGCTGCGGTGCCGGGCAGCGAGGAGATCAAGATCGGGCTAAACGTGTTTAAGAAAAGGGGGAATTAAGAATGCGTGACTACTCTTACAGCAGGTTGAACCTGTTCGAGTCGTGTCCTGCAGCATTTCATATGAAATACGTCCAGAAGCTTCCCGAAGCGGCCAGCGACGCGCTGGCCTTCGGGGGCCTGATGCACAAGATCATTGCGGCTTACAATCAGCACTGCCTTGACTGCGGGTGCGAAACGGACATCACCGAGATGCCGGCGATCGTGCAGCGGTGTTTTTACGAAAACTCCTGCGGGCTTACCTCGGACAGGTTTTCCGAGGTCCTTGCTCTGGCGCAGCAGTTCGCCGACAACCGCACGGTGGACCCGCGGACGCTGGTCGGGATCGAGGAGTGGGTACAAGCCTGGCTCCAAAAAAAGCACCTTTTCCGCGGGATCATCGACCGGCTGGACATTCGGGGTGAAGAGGCGATCATCACGGACTATAAGACCGACTACCAGCTCCGGACCCAGGCCGATGTCGAAAGCGACTTTCAACTTGCCGTCTACGCCTGGCTGATAACGAAAGAATATCCGCAGGTCAATCAATTCACCGTCCGGTTAGATTTCATCCGTCATAACGTCGTCAGGGAGGCCAAGCTCGACGCCGCCCGCGTGGCGCAGGTCGAGGGGCAGATCTTGGGGCTGATTTCCCAGGTCGAGGCGGCGATCGCGAAGGGTAAGTTCCCGGCCAAGCCGGGGCACTTCTGCGGCTGGTGCGCTTACTCCAGCCAGTGCCCGGCCGCTGACAACATACCCGCCGACGTGCGCCCGATCGCGACAGCAGACGACGCCAAGGCCGTGGCCGAAGAATTGGCGGTCCTCGAACGGAAGATCTCTGTCAGGAAGGAGGCGCTGAAAGCATACTGCAACGTGAACGGGGCAGTCGAGGCGAACGGGCTGCAGTACGGTTTTTTTCTCGTAAATTCTGCGGCCATCGAAAACGTCAAAGAATTTGCGCGGCTTTTGACCAGTCACAACATCGACCCGGCGCCGTATCTCAGCGCCAACATGACGAAATCGAAAAAGCTACTCAGCAACCCGGCGCTGTGCGATGAGCTGAAGGCGCTGTTGAAGGACAAGAGCTACACATCCTTCAAGAGCAAAAAGGCCGGGGGTGAAGACAATGCCGCATAAGCTGCCTGACGACCTGAAGGAAATGGCGGTCAACGCCGCCGAGGCAGCCGGGATTCCGAGAGGGCATGCGGAGGCCAACCCGGTCAGTTCGTTCATGCGGGCCACGCTCGGGAAGTCGATGCCAGTACGGAACGATTGCGGGTATCCGGGGCGGTTCGAGCTGGAAGACATCGAGCGCATGGGGACAAAAGACGAAGGCAAGGGCATGTGTGACCATCCCCATGAGTGCCCCAAATGGTACGGCGTAACAAGTGACCTAATGCCCGAATGCCCCATTAGGGAGGGATTGGTATGAAAATTAACGAGCTGATCCTGAACGGTTTTCGTAACCATACCGCTACAGCGATTGACCTTAACCACGTCAACGTATTCGTGGGTAAAAACAATTCCGGCAAGTCATCGATTAAGGCGGCGATCGAGTACGCCTTGACGGGGCGCTGTGAGTTTACCGACGCCGCCGGCCGCGGCGCCGAGGAACTTATTCAGCGCGGCGCCAAAGAGGCGCTTATAAAGCTTACCGTAGATGGCCTGGGTTACGTTACCCGGGCCATCCCCAACGCTTTGGATGTGGCCGACTGGAAGGGCGGCCTGACCGTGCAGCAGGACGCGCTGTATGAATACCTAGCCGCCGGCGCGGATGTGATTGCCGCGGCGCTGAACACCGGGCGGTTTATCGACATGCGGCCCGACGAACAGAAAAACCTACTGTTTAATCTGCTCGGGCTGCGGTTCGACAAAGTGCGCGTCTTCGAGTCTTTTGAAAATTTTCTCGGGAGACAAGGGCGAGTGATCCCCAAGGGTCTGCGGGAATACTTCGCCCTGGAGGTCAACCAGGACCTGGTGGACGGCGGCCCGGAGGTCCTCGACGACATTTACAAGCGCGTCTACAAGGAGCGCACCGCGGCGAAGAAAACCTTGAAAGAGTTGGAAGCCTTGGCCGGCGCCGGCGAGAAGGCAAGCACTCTTCCCGACGGTGCGTGGGAGGCCCGGGAGCAGATCCGTGCGGACCTGGCAAAGCTAAGGGCCCGCAAGGAGGAGCTCCTTCAGCAGAACGGGCGGGTTATTGCTGGGCGGCAAAATATTGAGGGATTGAAAGCGCGGTACTATACGGCATTTCAGCGGTACGAAGCGAAGCACAAGGAATATGCGGAAGGCGACTTCGACCAGGCCGAGCTGGATCGGCTGGAAAGCGAGCTTCCTGCACTGCAAAAGAAGGCCGACCTTGCGGCGCAGGAACTAAAGATACAGCAGAATATCCACGCGGGTATTGAAGCGAACTTAAACGCCTGGACAGCAGCCAGGAACCTACTTAACGCGCGGTCTTCTGCGCCCTGTCCGCTGGCGCCGAAGCTGACCTGCACCGCGGACAAAACAAAGATGATCGAGCAGTTGCAAATCGACATCGACGCGGCAACACAAAAGCATGGCGAGGCGCTGGACAAGTTGGCGGCGTTAGAAAAGGACTATCAGTCAGCCGCGGACGCGCACACAGAAGCGAGTCGGAAACTGGGTACTCTGACTCGAGCGAAGGAAGACCGGGAAAGGGTCGCAAGAGAGCTTGACGAGCTGCGACAGAACAAAGAGGCGGCGAAGACGGAGCTTGACCAGGCCGAGGCCTCTGTCACCGGTTCCGCTGAAGTGCAGCAGGAGCTTGACGAGCTTTCGCAGCGCATTCCCCGCGGTGACGAGCTGGTACAGCAAATCGCGGCAGAAGAACGCGCCCGCGCCGATCGGGAGAGGTTGACCGAAACACTGACCAGGAAGCGGGATGAGGTGGCCTGGCTGGAAGTGCTCGTTGAAGCCTTCGGGCCAAAGGGCATCAAGGCGGACCTGTTGGCCGGCGTGATGGGCCGGGTGCAGGAGCACGCAAACGAGCGCTTGGGGATGCTCACCGGCGGCCACTACCAGATCAAGTTCGACGTTTCGAAGGACTTCGATATCAAAGTCACCACCGGCGACGTGACCACCAGCCTGGACAACCTGAGCACGTCCGAGCGGATGCGCGTGGGGATCATCCTGCAGGACGTGC
>JBFMBK010000021.1:0-21190 GCA_040755295.1 Bacillota bacterium
GTTCCCATCCCGAACACGGAAGTTAAGCCCTCCAGCGCCGATGGTACTTGGGTGGTAACGCCCCGGGAGAGCAGGACGCCGCCGGAAAATATTAAAAGACACCCGACAATTAAGCCGGGTGTCTTTTGTTTATCACTAACGGTGTCATTCCATACCGAAAAAGTTATATCTACGACCTGGCCTTCCCTCAAGTTAAGGTTTTGGGCACACAGAAAAAACTTAAACAACCCTTCCTCATTTTACATTTTATTTACAATCCGTTTATTTGACGGTAACAACTGCCGATTAATATTAAGATTGAGAATTCTAAATCGGGTTTAGTAAGGAGGGTAAAAAAAGTACGAAGGTTTAAGGACATCAAAAGAGTCTAACTAATTCGAAAAAGGAGGAGTCCAAAATGCGTAAGGCTATCGCGTTGTTGATGGTGCTGGTGTTGATAATGTCGATGGGAATTACAGCGGCGTGGGCGGATGAGAACACCGGAGCAGATAACCAGACCGGAGATGAGGTTGTTGTGGAATCAATGCCGGAGACCCTGCCCCCGGCTGATACGGTGACTGATGAAGCCTATTTGGAAGAGGAACTCGGCCTTTCCGCGGAAGAACTGGGCACGGAGCCGCTTCCGGAGGAGCAGCCGCCCGATGAACAAGAGCGGGCGCGTTTGCACGAATCACTTAAGGCTTTTGTTTACGGTGAGCTTGACGACCTCGGCTGGAATATGCCCAGCCTTCTGGCTACCTCACGCAAGCTTGCCGTCGTGGCAAGGAACCGTGCGGCTTACTTCAACAGCCATCCGAGGGTGAAAGCCGACTATATACGTCTGTGCGATCAGGTGGTCCGTTTGAACGCCCATGTGGTTAAGAACGAAGAGGTCAAGCAGCGGGTCTACAGGAATATGGCCGCCGCGTATGTTTTTCTTGGATGCTACCACCGGGCTATCGCCTGCCTTGAGCGGGGTCTGGTGGTGGGCGCCAAAAACGGCGACCTGAAGCGCGATCTTAAGTACCTCTATAAAAAGATAGGAGGCAGGAATCTTAAGATTTTCGTTAACGGTATACACCCGAAGTTCGACGTTCAGCCGCAGATAATAAACGGCCGCACCATGGTGCCGTTGCGTGCGCTTGCGGAAGCCCTCGGCAGCGACGTCGTCTATAACAACGGACAGATCAACTTCAACAGGGGCGGCAAGCAGATAAATATTTACGTCAACAACACCACGGCTACCGTCGGCGGGAAAAAGGTAAGAATGGACCAGCCGGCGCGGGTGGTTAACGGCCGCACCCTTGTCCCTCTTCGCTTTATGTCCGAAAACATGAACGCCGATGTGGACTACGACGGCCAGAGCGGTATGATTACAGTCGAAGATAATGCTGCAACGGCAGGAAACTAGCCCCTGAAAGTTGTTGTTAAAGCCGCCGGACTCTGTCCGGGAACGTTGCCCGGTCCGGCGGCTTTCCTTCAATAAAAGGTGTTGCAAAACAAATAAATCGGTAGAGCATGAAAGGTTCTCCCGTTCCACAGGGCACCCTCCGGCTGTGATATACTGAAAAACGGAAGTCTGGTTTTAAGAAGGGATGACATGAGACGGGTCGGTTTGGTTCTCCTTATTGTCTTAGTGGTCTATACCCTTGCCGGGTGTTCCGCGGTAAAGGAAAAACCTGCCGCCCCCTTGACTTCAAAGGCTTCTGCGGGCGATCCCGTTAAGTCCTCCGGAGAGGCTACTTACGAAGACGGTAGTGCTACCAAAAATGAGTTGCCGGAAAAAACGCCTGATAATGTTGGGTCTTCCGGTGACGATGTCATACTAAAGAGCGAAACACCGGTGGCGGATCCGGAGGTAGAACGCGCTCTGCAGGATCTGGAAAAGGAGATCGACAGCACCTTGGATGTTATAAAGGATATCGGGGTCATTGAGGATGAGGACTTACGTTTTCCGGGGGTGCAGCAATGATTAAGAAATTTCTATGCCTGTACATGGTTCTGTTCCTGTGCCTGACTGCCGTGCCGGTTCAAACGCAGGCCGCTGCACCTTTGAGCCAGGTTATTGTCCGGCGGGTTGACTGGTCGCCTGTAAAATCAAAGGTGGCAAGAATTGATTTTAATCTTCTCCGTATTCGAAAATTAAACGCTGCAATCAAGGAAAAGTCTGATTTGTTAGGGTGGAGAATTACCGCGGCGCGACGCAACCCCGAACGATTGACACCCGATAAGCTGGTTGTCATCCGTGAAGGGCTTGATTCTTGGACAAGGAGTAAAAAAGCGCTTGTCGCTTCGCAGGAGGAACTAAAAAAGCGTATGACAATCCTTCGTCTTCATAAACGTACCGGTAATGTCCGGGAAGCGTTGAGGGACCTTGACGGCGTTTTGGCGGCGCAGGAAGAGATGATAAAAAACCAGAGGGCGATTTCTGCCGCTATGGATAACCTTATCGCCGCGTTTTAGGCATTTTAATCGGGATGTTGAAGCTTACCTCCAGGCCCGGCCCGTCCTTGCGGTTCCGGGCCGTTATGTTTCCTCCGTGCAGTTCCACAAGCTGCTTGACGATCGCCAGCCCGAGACCGGCGCCGCCGGTCGCGCTGTCCCGGGACTTATCCAACCGGTGAAACTTTTCAAAAATTTTCGGCAGTTCTTCCTCCGGTACGCCCGGACCTGTGTCCGCAACCTTGATGGTCACACCGTCCGGCCCCTCTTCCAAAACGAGAGATATCGTTCCACCCCGGGGCGTGTAACGCACGGCATTGCTGACCAGGTTCAGGAGCACCTGTTTCAGGCGGTTGCGGTCGGCGGGGATCCGGATTGTACGCGGCGGGCCGGTGGTTTGAAGCGCGATTCCTTTTTCGGCGGAGGGCAGGGAAAAGGAATCCGCCACTTCCGCCATCAGGGCCGCCGGATCAACCTCGGAATACTCAAGATGTATCGCCCCGGCTTGAACGCGGGCGAGTTCCAGGAGGTCGCTCACCAGGCTTGTCAAACGCGTTGTCTCGTTCAGAACAAGGGAAAGGTAACGGGTCTTCTCCTCCGGCCTGACCACACCGTCGAGAATACCCTGCACGAACCCCCTGATCGAAGCAAGGGGTGTCCGTAACTCGTGGCTGATGTCGGCGATAAGCTCCCGCCTCATACGTTCCATTGTCTCCAGCCGTTCCTGCATAATGGTGAAAGACTGTGCCAGCTGCCCGATTTCATCACGGTCCCGGACGAGAATTTGTTGGGAATAATCTCCTTCCGCAACCCGCGCCGCCGCCCGGCTCATGTCCATAATGGGGCGGGTGATGCGTCTTGAAACCAAAAAGATGACAAGAACGGCAACGACAACAACGGCCAGTGAGCTTTGGATCAGGACCCGGTTAACGGCGGAGAGCGGTTTCTCAACGGCGGTAAGCGGGGCCAGGAACAGTATGACCCCGTTGGTTTCTTGCCCGGTGGTGAGGGGGATGCCGGCAAAGACCACCGGCATTTCCAGGGTGCTGATAAAACGCCTGTAGCTGAAAACGGTCTTTCCCCCGAGGATTTTTTCGATATCCTTAAAAAGGTCCTGCTCCACCAGCCCGGCAGGTGTTCGGGCGGCTTCGAGCGAAGTCAGGGAATCGCCGCGGATGTTCAGCACGTATACACGCGAGTTGGTGGCGTAGCCGATGAGATCCAGGGACCGCTTCAGCGCCGCGCTGTCAAGGCGGCCTGTCCGGTAATCCGCCACAAGGGAATTAATCTTCACTCCCTGGGCAAGAAGCTGGTCTCTTTTTTGCTCGAAGAAATAGTGGGCAAAGAACCGCGACAGCCCAAAGGAGGCAGCGGCGGTTAACAGAACGGTTATCGTAAGATAAATCAATACCAGCTTACTGAAGAGGGAGAAACGCACATCAATAATCCTCCGCTTTGTAACCGACGCCCCACACGGTGGCGATGCGCCAGGTCCGGGCTTTGCCGCGCAGCTTTTCCCGAAGCCGTTGGATGTGTACATCTACGGTACGTGTTTCGCCGGCGTAATCATAACCCCAGACCTGATCAAGCAACTGTTCGCGTGAGAAGGCGATATTCTTATGGGTTAACAGGAAATAAAGCAACTGGATTTCCCGCGGTTTCAACTCGACCGTCTTTCCCAGGTGGCGCACCTCGTACGCGTCGATATCCACCGTGATATCGTCCACCGCAACGCATTTGGACCTGAGCGGCGGCGCCGTCTCCCGGCGGCGTAAGTGAGCGCGGATGCGGGCCGCCACCTCCCGAGGATCAAAAGGTTTGACGATGTAGTCGTCGGCGCCGGAATCGAGCCCAATCACCTTGTCGGCGGTCCCGTCGCGCGCGGTGAGCATTATAATCGGGACGTCGCTCTCCTGTCTGATCAGACGGCAGACCTCCCAGCCGTTAATCACCGGGAGCATGAGGTCCAGAACCACGAGTGACGGTTTTTGTTTTCGGAACAAGGTAATGCCTTCGCTCCCGTCATGCGCGAAAACGAGGGCATATTCGTCCCGGAGATAAAGCTGAAGGAGTTCGCGGATATTGGCATCGTCGTCAACGATCAGGATGGTCTTTTTGTCCAATGTCGAGCCTCCGTTCAACTCGGAGAATGCCGGAAGGCAAAAAGATTTTCTTGACATTTTATTATAGAAAATTATTTCGGCTGTTTGCGCGCTTTTACATATTTCGCCGCACAATCCTAAACCCCTCTTGCTTTGATTAGGGGCCGTCACTTGTATAAACACTCGGCCGGACGCGCTTCTCCGGAAGAATTTTAAAAGACCCGCGTGTACGGATTAACGGATTGAAATACTGTATAATGAATTAAGCATGTTAGAGTGGCTTTTTTTGAACCGCAAATAATATCAAGTGAAAAACAGTTGGTAAAAAGAGAGTTCCAGTGCCGCATTCAGCGGCACCGGGAAGGATGAAAAAATGGACCCGTAAGCGTTACTTAGCCGCATTAGTATAACGCAAACGAAACACCGTGAGAAGCGAGCAGGGCAAGGAAGATTGGCAACGTCAGGCCGGAGCGTATTGAGAAGTGCGAAGTTAGAAATAGGAAGTGCGAGTTTTAAAGAACACTTCTAGCCTCCCACATCTCACTGTTCAAAATGCCAAGCTGACGTAGTTATGCGAAGCTTATCGCGGCGCCCAGCAAAAGAAGTACTATTTGAGGAGTGATGAAGATGGTTTGTCCACGCCGCTATCTATTACTGCTGGCCCTTGTGGTTTTCACTCTGGGTGCTTTTGCCGGTTGTTCCGGAGCGAACCGGGAAGAGCCCAAGAAAGCGCCGCAGAAAACCGCGCAGCCGAAGCCCGCGGAAAAGACGAAACCTCCGGAGAAGACGGCGGTGGCGGTTTACTACCTGAAAGCGACCACCTCCGATATTCACCTTGTGCGAGAGGTTCACGAGGTTCCCCGCACCACCCAGACGGCCGGGGCGGCCTTGGAAGAATTGATCGCGGGAACCCCTTTGACTAAAGGCGCATACAGGGTGCTTCCGGCGGACACAAAGATCCTGGGCATTGCCGTTAAAAACGGGCTGGCGACTGTAGATTTTTCGAAAGAGGTGTTGCGCGCGAATGTCGGCGCCTCGGGAGAGGCGCTGGGGATTCAGAGCATTGTCAACACCCTGACCGAGTTCCCAAGCATCGAAAAGGTGGCTTTCCGGGTCGAAGGAAAGCTTGACGAATCAGCCAAGCAATGGTGGGGCCATGTAGGGCTTTACGGGCAGCCGTTCACCCGGGACCTTTCAAATGTGGACGAACCTGTAATATGGGTTTACCGTCCCCAACCCGGACAAAAGATCACCAGCCCGATTACGATTACCGGCAGCGCGAGGGTTTTCGAGGCGGCTGTGTCGGCGCGCCTTTTATCCGAAAGCGGTGACGTTATCTCCAGGGCCTACGGCATGGCGACCGCCGGCGCGCCCGAACGCGGGGAGTTCACCATCAAAATGGACTTTAGTGCGCCCCAAACCGACAAGGGTCGCCTTGAGGTCTTTTGGGCGAGCCCGAAAGACGGGAGCCCGCTGGACGTTGTCCGCATACCGGTCAGCTTCGGAAGTTAGATGCAGGATGTCGGAGGTCAGAATTCTTGTGGGAATTCGTTTAACTAATTACTACCATTTTCCGACTTCTGCCCTCTTGCGTCCGACCTCCGGAATGCTTGACACCTTACTGCATCTGCCATTAAAATGAATTCTGGCTTACCATTTTGGGGACAAAACGGCTTAATATGGTTTTGTGATGGAAAGCCGGGAAGAACCCCCAAGGGAAGGGAAACGCTCTTGTCTCAACCGACTTTTTATATCACCACCCCGATATATTACCCGAGCGATAATCTCCACATCGGGCACGCCTATACCACCGTAGCCGCGGATACTGTGGCCCGGTTCAAGCGGCTGACGGGTTACGACGTCTACTTCCTGACCGGCGCTGACGAACACGGACAGAAGATCGAGCGCTCCGCTCAGGCAAGCGGGACGAACCCCAAAGAATATGTGGACGAAATCGTGGCGGGTTTTAAGGATCTTTGGGCGCGGCTGATGGTGGATTACAGCGATTTCATCCGTACCACCGAAGAGCGTCACCATGCGGTTGTGCGAAAAATCTTCCGGCAGCTTTACGAGCAAGGGGATATATATAAGGCCCAGTACGAGGGCTGGTACTGCACTCCCTGCGAGACCTTCTGGACGCAGCGGCAGCTCGTCGAGGGGAACTGCCCGGATTGTGCGCGGGCGGTGGAGCTTCTGCAGGAGGAAAGCTACTTCTTCCGGCTTTCGAAGTACGCCCAACGGCTCCTCAAACACATCGAAGATCATCCGGATTTCATCCAACCCGTTTCCAGACGGAACGAAATGGTTAACTTTATTAAAAGCGGCCTGGAGGATCTATGTGTTTCACGGACCACCTTTTCCTGGGGCATCCCGGTTCCTTTCGACTCGCGCCACGTGGTTTACGTTTGGGTAGACGCCCTTACAAACTACATCTCGGCGCTCGGTTACGGGACGGGAAACGACAAGTTATTTAAGCGGTACTGGCCGGCGGATATTCATCTGGTGGGGAAGGACATCGTCCGTTTTCATGCCGTCATCTGGCCCATTCTTCTCATGGCCGTCGGTGTAGCGCTGCCGAAGAGGGTGGTGGGGCACGGCTGGCTTCTTCTCAACGGGGGGAAGATGTCTAAATCCAAGGGGAATGTGGTCAACCCCCACCAGCTTATCGACAAATACGGCATGGAAGCCGTCCGGTACTACCTGTTGCGCGAACTCTTATCCGGCGCAGACGGGAGCTATTCGGAGGACAGCTTGATCGTCCGTATAAACAGCGACTTGGCCAATGACCTGGGGAACCTCCTTCACCGTAGCCTCACAGTGTTGGAAAAGTTCGGGGGCGGGGTTCTGGGCGCTCCGGGAAGCCCCGAGGGCCCCGACAGTGAACTTATAGACTCGGCCCGGGAGTTGCCCGCAAAGGTGGCCGCGCTCGTGGACGTGTTTGAGCTTTCGGAGGCCCTTGCGGCCATATGGCAGCTTGTAGGCCGGGCGAACAAGTATATTGACGAGACAGCGCCGTGGAGCCTCGGCAAAGACCCGCAGAAGCGCGTCCGGTTTAACACCGTAATTTATAATGTCCTTGAGGTTTACCGGATTGTGACGGTGCTCCTGGGGCCCTATATGCCCGGGTTTCCCGGGCGGGTGTGGCCGCAGCTCGGCATAGCCGACAGACCGGAGCTTCACACCTTTACGTCGCTCGATTGGGGCGGCTTGACGCCGGGAGTTAAGGTGGAAAGAGGAGCGCCGCTTTTCCCGCGGATTGAGACGGAAAAGTAGACAGACCTTGAAAACAACAATATAGTTATTCTTGCCGACATCCCGGTACCGATAAGCATATCTGCTTTGCAGGCGCGTTGGCGCCTGTTGTTCTCTTGGCAGATATAAGAACCCGGAGCGTGTTATTAGAAGCAATAGCCTTAACATAAACGGAGCACGGGGAGAAGCAAACGGAGCACGGAAGATTGGTAAGGACGGGCCGGAGTGTATAGTATTAGCGGGTGGAGGTCAGAAGTTGGAAGTCGGAAAATTGAAGGAATTCGTGAGCGAATTCCTTCAAGAATTCTAACCTCTAACATCTTGCCTCTCACTTCCGAATTAGCTATACGCAGCTTATCACTGCGCCCTACGAAAGAAGTGCTATGGTGAAACTGATTGATACCCACTGCCACTTAAACGACCGTCTGTTTGACAAAGACCGGCTGGCGGTCCTGCAAAACGCGGGAGCGGCCGGGGTTGAAAAGATCATTAACGTCGGGTATGATATCGATTCTTCCGAGGAGGGGGCAGCCCTGGCGGATTCGTTCCTGGGCATCTATGCGGTGGTGGGGGTTCACCCTCACGATGCCGCAAACGTCCCGCAGGATTACCTTGAACGCTTAAAGCGGCTTGCCCGAAAGACAAAGGTCCTCGCAATCGGCGAAATCGGTCTCGATTTCTACCGTGACCTTTCCCCGCGGGTAATTCAGCAAAAGGTCTTTACCGAACAACTCGGATTGGCCTGCGAGGCGGGGCTGCCGGTGGTCATCCATTGCCGGGACGCCCTAACGGCCGTATACGATATTCTTTTCCGGGAAGCGATGAAACTGTCCGGGGTGATGCATTGCTTTTCGGGGAATTGGGAGGAAGCCGAGCGCTTTCTTGCGCTGGGTTTTTACATCTCCATCGCTGGGCCGGTAACATTCGCCAAGAACGGTAAACTGGCGGAGGTGGTCAGACGTGCGCCGCTTGAACGGCTGCTGCTGGAGACGGATGCGCCCTACTTGGCGCCGGCCCCCCACCGGGGCAAGCGGAACGAACCGGCTTACCTCGTTCATACCGCCCGCCGGACGGCCGAGATCCGCGGATTGAGCCTTGATGCGGTGGCCGCCGCCACGGCGGAAAACGCACGGCGACTTTTTGGACGGACCCTATGAAAATGCTTTATGACAAGTAAATTAGTGCCTGGCAGGAGGCAATAGATGATCCGCGGGTTGGTTCACCTATACACGGGAGACGGGAAAGGCAAAACCACCGCCGCCCTCGGGATGGCATTCAGGGCCTGGGGGCACGGGATGAGGGTTTTGATGATTCAGTTCCTCAAGAGCGGTCGGGTGCAGACCGGAGAGCGTCTGGCGGCGGGCCGTATCGGCGACGGGTTCTTGATCGAGACAATGGGCGAGGGATTTGTTTTTGAAGAGAGCGACACAAGCCGTCACCACGAGACTGCCCAGCAGGCTTACAGGGCGGCCCGGGAGGCGCTTATCGCGGCGAAATACGATATGGTCATACTCGACGAAGTAACCTGGGCAATTAAATGCGGGCTTGTTTCAGAGGAACAGATACTTACGCTGCTGGAATCCAGGCCGCCCGGGGTTCACCTGGTGCTTACGGGACGCGACGCTCCGCCGTCATTAATTGAAAGAGCGGACATCGTGACGGAGATGCGGGACATCAAGCACCATTACCGGGCAGGGGTGGAGGCCCAAAAGGGAATCGAGTATTAACAGCCCGATTGGCGGTTCCGGAACATTTTCTTAGGCCCAAGGATTAGGAAAGTGCTGCATCGTACTTCCCAATCGTCAGGCAGTTTTAACGGACTCGGAAGATAAAAAAGGTTCAAAATATGCTATAATACGCATGCGGGTGAACCGCTGCGAGTCTTTTCTATTCCGGAAGTCGTGGGAGTAAGCAAATCAGCTCTGCAGAACAAATCCTGCCAAAAGACGCAGGAAAAAACAGAAATACTGCGAAAAAACACCGAATTTAGCTGAAGGAATTTTGAACATGGCCGACGAATAGGATAATATGGTGGTGTTGAAATGGAATGGTATGTCGTACGAAAACGCAGTGATGATGCTCTTGCGCACCGTGTAGCACCGTCAAGGTCCCGCCTTGCGGTAACCCTGACGGTGTTGTTTGTCGTTCTTGCCTGTCTGGCGTTAGCGGGTTATGCGTGGGCCAAAAAGGGCGTAACCCTGAAGTGTGACGGCAGGACGATGCCGGTGACCACCTTCCAGTTTACGGTGGGCGGGCTCCTGCAGGCGGAACAAATCCGCCTGGGACCGAAGGATCTTGTGGTGCCGGGAACGGAAACCAGACTTCGGGACGGGATGGAAATAAAGGTGGTTCGGGCCGTTAAGGTGGAGGTGACGGCCGACGGTAAAACTCACACCTCGCTCACCCGGGCCCGTACTGTGGAGGAATTTCTGAAGGAGGAAAAAATAACCCTCGGTAAAGAAGATATTGTAACTCCTTCACTGGAAAGCCTGCTTTCAAAAGAAAACACGGTTAAGGTTGTCAGAGTGACCAAAAAAATAGAGGAAAAGCAGGTTAATATCCCCTACGCAACTGATCGTAAGCCGACCACGGCGCTTCCCAAGGGCCAGACAAAGGTTTCCACCGCCGGGAAAAACGGCACTCAAACGGAACGCTGGGAAATCACGTATCACGACGGGAAAGAAAAAGAAAGACGTCTTATGGAACGAAAGGTCGTTAAACAACCAGTCAACCGCGTCGTATTGGTAGGAATCACCCAAACCGTGTCCCGCGGCGGGGAGGATTTGCGTTACAGCCGGATGATTATAATGCGGGCAACCGCATACACATACACGGGACGGAACACCGCTTCCGGGATTGCCCCGCACTACGGCGTGGCGGCGGTCGACCCGGGAGTCATCAAATTCGGCACACGGCTGTACGTGGAAGGTTACGGATACGCGTTGGCCTGCGACCGGGGCAGCAGTATAAAGGGTGACCGGATCGACCTGTTCTATCCCTCACGGGGTGAGGCGATGGCCTGGGGGGTCAGGACCACCAGGGTTTACATATTAGAATAAAATAAACACAGCGATGTACAGGTACGTATGATCAGGGGGCGGGGCCCCCTTTTAATTTGGTCCTTCAAGGCGTCTTGGCGGTTATGCGGCGCCGCAGGCTTTACCCGCCTTTTGTCTGGTATAATAACACTAATGGATTTGCGGATAATCTAAATAATTAAGAGGATTTTGACATTGAGCACGATTTCCCCTAAAGCGGTGGTACGTGAACACTTGGCCAGGTTGGGCATTAAGCCCAAAAAGGGCCTGGGACAGAACTTTCTTGTTAATCCCGGTGTAACAAAAAAGGTTGTGGCAGCGGCGGAACTTACAGAGGCCGACACCGTGGTTGAGATCGGTCCGGGGCTGGGAACGCTTACCGAGGAGTTGGCAAAATCAGCGGGGAAAATCGTCGCGGTCGAAATCGACCGGAATCTAATCACCATACTAAAAAGAGCCTTCCGGGAATACCGGAGCGTTTGTTTTGTGGAAGGGGACGCACTGGAGGAGGACATCAACACGCTTGTGGCTGAGGCGGGAGGCGCCTTTCCCTACAAGGTTGTGGCAAACCTTCCCTATTACATAACGACGCCCCTTCTGCTTCGGTTTATCAGCGGGGGACTTAAGACAAGTCTGCTGGTTCTGATGGTGCAAAAAGAGGTCGCCCTTCGTCTTGTGGCGGGACCGGGCACCAAAGAGTACGGCTCAATTTCAGTTCTGGTGGGCTACAAGACACGGCCGGAATTGGTAGCCATGGTTTCGAGGGGGAGTTTCTTCCCGGCGCCCGAAGTCGATTCGGCCATAGTCAGATTGGAAGTACGTTCCCGTCCCCCGGTGGTTGTGCCCGACGAGGAACTTCTCTTTCGTGTTGTTCGAGGCGCCTTCGGACAGCGGCGCAAAACCCTGCTGAACGCCCTTGCCGGATCCGGTCTCGGGTTGAGCCGGGAGGCATTAAAGGCGCTACTTGTGCAGGCGGGGATTGATCCCGGCAGACGGGGGGAAACACTAAACTTGGAGGAATTCAGCGCCGTAGCCCGTTCCTTGTCGAGGGGTGAAGTGTAGGAAGGGCGTGTTTATGTTATAATTCCATAAAGAAGACAATTGGGAGGTGAGATGTGGGAAGTTGGAAGTGGGATTGTTTTAGAAGGAATTTAATTAAGCGAATTCCCATAATTTATCTCACCTTTAGCATCCCATCTCTCCGTCGGCAGCAATGTCTTGCTTGTTGTTGCGCCAAACAAAAGAAACTAATAATAGGAGAGTCGTCATGCGGGCCGAGGGTGATCCATCAAAAGAATGAAAACGGGAAGACCCGTAAGCTTGGAATTTAGAAGCAGTGTTGTAACATACACGGAACGCGTCGAGAAGTGATGCAGTGCAAGGAAGACCTCGGATCCGAACCGGAGCGTACTGGGTGCGTACGTGAGGATTCGGCTCCGCCGGGCTGACGCAGCAATGCGTTGCTTATCATCGCGCCCACCGAAGGAAGCACTATTTTCAGATAGGAGAATTTATGTATTTCGTCAGTCCCAGCAAGGGGCATATGAGTTTTGAAAATATGATGACCGACATCGTCGATTACATAAGGGATCTTCCCACATCGGCTTACAAGGTTATTATCGGTTCTGATTCCCAGGTCGTGCAGGGTGAGACGCACTTTATCACCGCCGTGATCGTCCACAGGCTGGGTAAAGGAGCGCGATACTTTTACCGCAAACGTTCCCACCGTAAGATAAAAAGCCTACGTCAAAAGATCTTTTTTGAGACATCCTTAAGCCTCGAGATCGGAAGCCTTGTTACAAAAGTGCTCCACGATGCCGGCCTTGACGAGTTAAAAATGGAGATTCACATCGACGTTGGTAATCACGGGGATACACGAGACCTGATCCGCGAGGTAGTCGGTATGGTGGTCGGGAGTGGTTTCAAAGCAAAGATAAAACCGGATGCCTACGGGGCGTCGAGTGTTGCTGATAAGCACACCAAATAAGTCGCGAGTCTGAAAGTCACGGGTCACGAGTCATATGAGTCCAAAAACTCACTTCCAACCTTCTCACATCTCAATCCTCCATTTCAAGGGTGGACGCTGTCCTCTGATAACCTTCCAACCTCTCAGTTTCCGCCTCCAAATTCGACTGGCTGACCTGCAAGGTTACTCGGGGATATTGAATGCTTCTCAAGGTAATCCGAAAGAATATCCCGCCGGCGAATGGAATCATAACCATCGTAATAAAACCTCCCGTCTTCACGCGTGCGAGGTTGATTGCGGCATATGGCAAGAGCTTCCAAATAGTCTCCGATTATCGTTGCGGCTATACGTGTGCTGTGAAGGGTTCCTCTGGGAGGCGAGCCGAGCTGGCGGTGGGGAACGGTCGCCGCTACGGTTATGTTCAACCCGGCGAGTGCGGCAAGGCACAAGGCCACCGGGGGTGTCGCCAGTTCGATCAAGGGAACGGTTTCAAGGAACCGCCTGGAGACGGCGTGCGGCCCGTGGGCTGGAGAAGACGACCCCAGTTGGGGCACGGAGAGGCAGTGGTTCAACTCCTGGCGGAGCCGCACCAGCCGTTTGCTTACAGGGGTATTCGGCGGGGGGGTTCCCGGGGGGTAGCAGTTGGTTAGTGACAAGTCCATTCCACCGGTCCTTACTCCGGCTATAAGTTTTTGTAGCGCCTTACCGGGTACCTGTGTCATATCTCCGTCAATAAAAAGCACCACTGCGGCACCTTCTTTAAGGGCGTAAGCCGCGCCGATCGCACGCGGAACATCCAGGCCAAGGGCCTCCGGAAACAAAAGAGGCTTTATTCTCCTTTGTGCAAATGCGGATACCTCGGCCAGGGTGCCGTCGGTGGAACCGTTTACGATGGGCACCACCACATCAACAAACGTCTTTAGAAGCTGAGCTATTACTTTCCCGATGCGACCGGCTTCATTTTGTGCCGGTATCACAGCATAGAGCAATGACCTCTCCCCTTTTTCGCCGGACACTTTATTCTCCATACCTTCATACTATGTAAAAAATGGTAAAAGGGGTTGGATTGAATGGGTTTATTCCAAAAGGGAGATGTAGTGGCGCGTCGCTCCCACAAAATGGACGTAATGTTTAAGATCATCGACCTGCATGAAAGAGACGGCAAGGAGCATGCGTTGCTGAAAGGGATCGATTTTCGGCTGCTTTGCGACTCGCCGACCGATGACCTTGTTAAGATTAAGCATGAGGATATTTCGGCGTACTGGCGGAAGATATATAGCCGTAACAATGAGATTATCCGACGCAGCCTGAGTCGCCGGGACAATAATATTCAATTAATGCGGGCCGGAGGCGGTGTTGAGCCGTTCGCGGTTCCCGGCACGGTGTTGCATATCGACGGGGACCCCGATTACCTGGAACTCTGTCTGACCACATATAAACAGTTGGGGGTATCGGCAAGCGGATACGTCTTACCCGAGGAAAAACACGCCCGGTCCCTGGAAGAACTTCTCCCCAAACACCTTCCCGATATCCTTGTTCTTACCGGACATGACGGTTTTATGCCCGGTAGCCACGATTATAAGGACATTAAAAGCTATCGGAACTCCAATTATTATGTTTCAGCGGTGAAGACCGCCCGGCTTTTTGAGCACAACAGAGATTCGCTGGTCATTTTCGCCGGAGCATGCCAGTCACACTATGAGGCGATTCTCAAGGCCGGCGCCAACTTCGCGAGTTCACCCCAGCGGGTGCTTATCCACGCCTTCGATCCCGTTTTTATTGTGGAAAAGGTCGCTTATACGCCGGTAAGCCAGCAGGTGCGTGTGAAGGAAGCCATAGAGCACACCATAACCAGTTATCCAGGTATCGGCGGCGTTGAAACGCGGGGATGTTTCCGCCAGGGAGTGCCGAAGTCGCCGTATTAGAGAACCGCAAGACGCCGGGATTGCATCTTACTCTTTTCATACACCTATGGAGCGGTCTTTTATCGGGCAGGGAGGTGGGGTTGTTTGGCAGCAAACCGGAGGGAGGGCTTTAGGGCAGGCATGCGGGCAGGTTATAACCAGGGTTACAAAGAAGGGCTCGATGCGGGATATGAAATGGGGCTGGCGGAAGGGAAGGTTTTCGGTTACAACGAAGGTTTTATCGAAGCCCTCTGTCTCGAAAAGGAAGTAATCAACACCCTCCTCAGACTGAAAGAACTGCTTTCACAGGAAAGCAGCCTGTTGGCGGATATACCGTTTGAAATCTCCAAGGCGCTGGACAAATTGGAAAAGATCGTTTAGAAGCTTTTGCTGCGGTAGACGGGAAATCACTCCGGCGGTTGAACGTTATTATATAATAATCGTACGAGGTCGTGGGTGACGCGTTGGTTCCTGCGTTAATAAATGGCCCCCGGTACGGCCAAAGGGGGAAATAAACGGACCGGCCTTAAGCCGGCCCGATTTTAACGTTTACCAGATAATACTAAACTACACCCGGCCCGCCATCCAGAGCCCGGTTTTTTAACTAGGGACGATCATCTTCCTTTGTATTAACCATTAATGAAATTACGTCGTCATTTGCATTCTTGACCGGAAGCGGCTGAACCTCCGGCATGCCCGTCTTGGGCGCTTCAACCTGTTGGATTGTTTGTACCCCTTGGCGGATGCTCTGTACGGCTTCGCGGGTTCTCGTCACCACCGATGCCAGGGTGTCCAGGTACCTGTCGAAATCCTTGTTCGTGCTTGCCAGAAACAGGGTAAGCGCCACCGGGATGTGGATCAACATATTGTTTTTATTGTTATCGGCCAATTAATAACCTCCTCCCTTTGGATTAAGACGCACGTTCAGTGCGTCAAGGACGTTGTGGATATGATTGCATAGGGTGTATTCGTCGCTGCCGGCAAAAAGCAAGCCCGCCACTTTACCGTACTGGTCTACGATTAGGGACCCGCTGTCCCCTCCCTGGCTCATCGGGGAGGTTGCGAATTGGTCCTCAAAGACGGCCTCTCTCTTGTCCCCGATGTCGACCGTGCTGGTTACGTCGATGTAAGTAACCGATCCTGTTGTAACGCCGCTGGTGCGTCCCGATTTTCTTACCTGTATTCCCGGTCCGGCCTCTGTTATGCCCCTAATCGGGCCTATCTTGAGGATATCATTTTTAATAGAGCCGCTTTCAAGCGGTTTAGCCACGGCGCAATCTACCTTGTTTGCCGCATCTTGCTTGCGCAGTAACCGCATCGTGTATTGAGGGTAGTAAGTTCTCAATAGAATATTCAAGTAAAGCTCTATTCCGGAGGCAACAGGGCAGGTGGCCGGCGCTGCGGAATAATGCATCGGAATGAAGCGTTCAAGTTTACCAATGATGTCGTCTTTCGCCGAGCCTCCGTCGTAAGGACCCGGTTGCAAAATCGGGTCGCCGATTCTGGATCGCCCGTCGCTGCCGTTGGTGGCGTTTGCCAGGACGTGGTTGTTGGAAAGAATGAGCGGCTCATCCGTCTTGCGGTCGTAAACCACCGCCCCGAAAGTTCCGGCTGTTATGCGGTAGTGACCGATGCTCATACCCGGCCGGGCGGGACGCTGGCGGGCGGTGAATAGGTTCATAAGGCGAAACCGTCCCGTTTCAACAACGTCGGTTTTTACTTCGTCTATGGTGTTTGGCACAATTACCGTCCGTGGGAGGTACTTGGACGGCAGCTTTTTTTCGACAAAAACGACAATCGCCGGTTCGTTTGTCTCAAAACCGTTTACCTTTTTCCTGCCGACGCCCACTCCGACCACGTTGGGTAGCAGAAGAATGTTTTTTCGGTTCCGCTGAAGGCATTGCCTTGCCGCATCCACTTATTTCACCCCTTTCTAAGGTTCTGACGTATGATAATCGGCTTTTTTAAGCCGCCGGAGGGTTCTTTCGTTCGGAATACAATAAAGGTGAACCAGCGGAAGCAACAAGGTTCCCTTCCGGTGTTAACGCGTTCATTGATCCCACCCATGGAGTGCACTGGTTTGGCGGACTTACGCCGTTCCTGCGCTGAGGCGGTTCTAACCTTCCTACATGGGGAACGGCGGTCGTTGTTCCTGTAATACCCAACATATTCTGTAGGATGGAAAAGTGTGAAGCAGGAGATATCGGAAAAAAACGTGGCCGTTTTCTTTAAAACTGAATATATTGGCTGAGTAATGCTGAGGCATAATGAAAAGGTTTATCGAAAACCTTATAAATCTGCCGACAGGAGGTGGAGAAATTAGACAAACACGCCCGGAGGCTGCTGCAAAACGGTTTTCTGCCGATTTATTTGTTTTGCAGCACTCGTCTAAGGGTATGTAATACCAAGTTTTGTGACCAATTCGGGTTTTTATAAGGGAGGTTCCTTAATATGGAAAAGGACAACGGAAGCGGTAACCGGCAAGAACTGCGCCAGGTCTTACGTGACGTACTGGACTTTCAGACGCGTAACGGTGTAGACGGCGAGCACCTCTTGCTACTTCTGAGTCTTGTTAATGTTTTTGGTGTCATCGACTTAATCCGTAAAAAGCAAGGTGTCGGGGAAGGGCAAAACGTAGAACAGTTGATGGGTTCGTTTATGAATTCAATAAAGGGATCGAGTCTGGGCGGGGAAGAGGAGACAGGCGGCCCGCCGGCGCTGAGGGCGGTCCCCGGGGGTAAAAGCCTTATGGGGCTTCTAGGCGGGAATGAAGGCGTGAAGGCGCTGACTGACCTTATGAAAAACAAAGAGTTTATGGAGAATGTTGTACCGGCCGTAATGCAGCGTTTTACCGGTGCTCCGTCTCCGAAAGAACCCGAGACCGAAAAGGAAACGCCGGTGGGACGCCGGGGGCGGGGACGCGAAGTGATACACTGGGATTTCGGGCGGTCCGAAACCGTTCCGGAAAAGGACGGCGCTGTATAGGACGGAGACCGTCAAGAAGTCAGAAGAACTTTTTCGTGACTACTCGGATCAGAACGCCGTACGAGATCGACCGTATCGACCTCCGTTTTAGCCGCAGCGTGCCGAATCCTTCATTATCATGAGATTTAAAAAGTATCCTAAGGGACACATAATTGAGTGCCGGGAATCTCGACCGACTCCCGGCACCAATCCGCTCATTGTTAATATCTGATACTGATCCCTTAGAAATCCGACCCCTATTTCCTCGGCCTGACTTCTGCGCGAACGATTCCGAAAACCGGGAGAATCTCTCTTGCCCCGTTTATTCCCTTGAAATAGGTTTTTTCTAAAACCTCGCTGTCGGCATTCACTACACGACAGAACCCCCGTTCGGTCAGGAAACCCTCAACTTGTTCCTTATCAATCCCGAACTCCCACCGCTCTTCCGCCATTCTTGCAGACCGCCGCATCCTGACCGTCTCTTTAGCCGGACAGCTACCATCCACGGCACAGGCATAAACGTAATCAAAGATTATCGAGCTTCCTACGGGGGAATTGCCCGCGATGAATGTCAGTGTAACGTCGACGGCCTCGGGCGGAAGATATACCACAACACCTTCCCAGATGAACAGGGTTTTCAACCCGTTGTCGTAACCGCTTTCATACAAACGCTTCCCAAGGTTTTCCTCCCTGAAGTCGACGGGAACGAAAACCACATAGTCGGGGAGGCCTCCCAATATCTCTCTGAGCCTTTTCAGCTTTGCCCGTTGGGTCGCCGGGTGGTCGACCTCGAAGACCCTCACCCGCCCCTTGAAATCGAACCTGTAAGGTCTGGAGTCATACCCTGCGCCGAGAATGACAAGCTGTTGGATTCCGTCACGGATACAAGACGTGAGGTAATCGTCGATATATCTGGTGCGGGCTACCAGGGCATTCCACATTTGCGGGTAGAACTTATTGACACGAAACCTACCGCCGGTAAAATGCTCGGCGAAGGGATCAAAGCATACACGTTCCCCCGGCGCTTTCCGTGACTCCATGGCCCTGACAAAGGCCAGACTCTCCGCAGAAATGCTGGGTCTGTTCTTTCTCATATCCGCTCCTTCGAAAATAAATCAACCGCCAATCCAGCACTCAGGCTCTGAGTGCTGGACAAGAACGCCATGTATCAAGAAAAGGATTATGTGATAACACTTAACTAGCTGGTTCCACGTAAGTTTTCATTCGACGTGGCGCCGCCTAAGGCGGCATGGGCACTCCTTCGAGAATAAGCGTTCTTCTTCCGCGGGTCGCAACGATGAGCTTCGCATTACTTCGTCAGGCTCACCCAGCACTCATTTGCACCTTCAAGAGATGCCACTCCGCTTAAACCGTAATCTAAACGCTTCGCGTAAATACGTCTTCGATACCAGTCTGAGTGCTGGGCTGCGCCTTCCTTGTACTGCTCGCATCTCGCCGAGTTCCGTTTATGTTGCTCTTCTGCACGGATTAATAAACTCTAACCACGGGTTTAAGGTACTGTTTTGCCTTTAGCCGGAAACTTTCGTTTTAGCCTTTTGCCTTCTGTTTAATAACCACATCCAGGAAAAAGCGTAAAACGACCAGAAATAAAAACCAGATGTCGAGTCCAAGCAGCCGGGGTTGCATTATACCAATCCCTCCAAATTTTAGATATTATCCACCCGAATACCTTGTAGTTTGAGTGGGATTTTTACGCCGCCACCACCGTATTCATCGATAAGGGCCGCAAATATTCGGGTCCGTTCCCGTCTAACGTATTATATGGCACGCACAGTCTTGATGTGCATCGCTACCACAAAAAGCCGATCCATCCTATGCCCCAATATATTAAGAAAACGGTTGTGATCCCGATCCACCACAATAATCCATAAAACGAGGACAATTACAGCCACCTCATTTAGAATCACCGGTTCAATAATGCTTCTTTTTATATATGCTGCAGGCGGGGTTATGTGCGGTCCCTACGGTCCAAATTGAAGGTAACGGCATTTCGGTTAATTTATAATGTATACAGCTTTTAAAAGGGGGAATCCTTACGCCGGTTTCAGCGCAAGGACTCCCTCATTTGGCATATCGGTGGCTTTGAGTTTAGTTTTCACAGCTACCACCAGCCGCCGGCTCCCAAGCCGCACCAGCCTCCCATGAAACCCCATACTGTAAAACCCAGCACTATAAGCAAAACCACAAGAATCAGCGGCCAGAGACCGGAAAACCCGCCGCCGCAGCCGTCCCAACCGCCGCCCCATTCCAGAGTTTTTGCCGCCATTTTTTCCACCCCCTTTCACGGGAGAACCTGAGTTTTTACAATAAACGGGAATGGTTTACCGCGCTCCTTGACTTTTATTTGTCGCTGTTTTACCATTGTATTCCATAAGGAAAAATTGTGTGAGTGTAAATAAGAATGAACTCTCGGCAGCGGGTTTACCGTGGTTTTAAGCGTTCTGTGGCGAGAGCATGTTTCTTTGTAAAAAAGATGAGAGGGGAGTTCATTTGGAATGGCGGATTTGAAGCATCCCGGATTCGATTTGCCTGGTATATGGCACCGTTTTGCACGCTGAAAACAAAGGAGTTTGCCATGCGGCCTGAGGCCGCTCCAGCTTAAGAATGAAAATGGGGAGAATGGCAGCTCGCGAACGTAGCGTAACACGGAGTGCGGGGAGAAGCAACTGGAGCACGAAAGTCTGGCAGGGACGGGCCGGAGCGTACAGTATTAGAGGTTGGAAGTCGGAAGTCGGAAGTCGGAAAATTAAAGGAATTCGTAAGCGAATTCCTTTAAGAATTCTAACCTCTAACATCTTGTCTCTCACTTCCGAATTAGCTATATGCAGCTTATCACCGCACCCTACGAAAGAACGCTTATTTTCGAAGGAGGAATCCGTTGCACAAGACGCTGTGCAGGGATTCCCCCAATTGGGTTTGAAGGCTTTCGCGGTCCGGATACCCCGACTACCACCAGCCGCCGCCGTCCACGCCGAAGCCCATGAACGTGAAGCCCAGGATGATGAGAATGACTACCAGAATCAGAGCCCAGGCGCCGGGGAAGAATCCGCCGGCGCATTTTTCAGCTATATCTGTCATTAGGCCACCCCCTTTTCTTTAAATGATTCCGTCTGCGCAAAATAACAGCATTAGCAGTGGCGTCCCCGTGGGGATCGATTTTCCATTAACCTGTTACCATATATGATATGTCGCAGTATTGTGTGAGTCATAGGGTTAAAAACTCATTTATACTGGAAGCCCCCTGGTTTAGCCTTAATATAGAACAGTGTCCCTTCTTATTGCGGCATTACCCTAAGGGTGTAAAATAAGGGGAATACATTACGCAAGGGCTGCGTAAAGATTCCCCTTATTCAACCACCGGAGGCTTTCCGGACCCGGTTACGTTATTACCACCCGCCGCCGCCGTCTACGCCGAAGCCCATGAAGGTAAAGCCCAGAATGATGAGTATGACCACCAGGATCAAGGCCCAGGCGCCGGGGAAGAACCCGCCGCCGCCGCATTCTTGAGTCAAGTCCGCCATT
>JBFMBK010000021.1:21290-33287 GCA_040755295.1 Bacillota bacterium
CCCAGGCGCCGGGGAAGAACCCGCCGCCGCCGCATTCTTGAGTCAAGTCCGCCATTAACAAGACCTCCATTCCTTACCATAGATAATTACTCGGTTTATCGAACTATAAACCGGGACTGGGGCGCCATGTCGGCTAATTGTCGCCTGACAGGCGATTTGTTGGTCGGGCGCGCCCCAGTCCCATCGGCCTTTTTACCACCAGCCGCCGCCGTCCACGCCGAAGCCCATGAAGGAGAATCCCAGTATGATAAGGATGACTACCAGGATCAGAGCCCAGGCGCCGGGAAGAAACGGCGCGAATTCCTGAGTTTTATCTGCCACTATTACCAACCCCCCTTTCGTAGTGAGTGTGCCTGACTGCACCGTTTATGAAACGAAAAACCAGGGAAGGTCTTCGTAAAAACCGTTGCACGAGAGGCCATGCAGGGATTTCCCGCATTTATCCAACCAGATGCTCCATGTTACATGTTACCGCCCGCCATGTTACCACCAGCCGCCGCCGTCCACGCCGAAACCCATGAAGGAGAATCCCAGTATTATAAGGATTACTACCAGGATCAAAGCCCAGGCGCCTGGTAGAAACGGAGCGCCGCATTCCTGTGTTTTGTCCGCCATTATGCCCACCTCCCCTCTTTTGGCTTTACTCGCTTGTCGGTATTGGTTCAGGACCCGGAAGTTCAATACGCCAACCGGAGTCTTTCCGCCTCAGTTGATTGCTACCACCAGCCGCCGCCGTCCACGCCGAAGCCCATGGCGGTGAAGCCAAGGAGGATAAGGATAACCACCAGAATCAGAGCCCAGGCGCCGGGAAGAAACGGCGCGAATTCCTGAGTTTTATCCACCATATGATACCAACCTCCTTTCCTGCAATTTGCCTGCTTAGCAGCATTACTTAATGACCGGAAGAAAAGGCCGTCACCAAATCACACAATTTATCGCTCGCGTTTCAGATAGTGCATTGTTGAATATCATATATTCCTTTTAGGTGTACGAATGGTCCTCTGCCTCCCGGCCATGGTTCTAAATAAATGGACCCAGGCCGAAGCCGAAAATGGTAAAGCCGAGCAGGATGAGAATGACTACAAGTATGAGGTCCCATGCCCCGGGTAGGAATTGCTGGTTCTTTTCCGCCATTGTCTTCACCTCCCTTTGCGGTTCACTGCATTGCCGGTGAACAAGGGTTGAATACGGGATTCGGCATGGGAGTCGAGATGCGGATACGGGCTTTTCTACAAAGCGCCCTAACCTTCACCTTTACCATCACCGCCATCCAAGCCGCCCCGGCCGCCCAAGGGCCACCAGCCGCCGCCGAAGCCCGAGGGAGAAAAGGCCAGTATTATAAGGACGACGACAAGGATGAGGGCCCACGCCCCGGGCAGGAACTCCTGGATTTTAACCGGCATCGATTCCAACCTCCTTGCGTAAGCATTGTGCGATGTTGCTCACCCAACAGAAGAGAATGGCGGATTGTTCTTATAGCGATTTAACCTTGTTTTAACGCAGGACTGCTCGTGTTCTTATAGTGTGTAATGCTTAGAGGCCGTTCCCTTTTGTTTCCAACATAGTATTCCTTGGAGGCTGGATATGTGAAATACACGGGTAAAACTGCCAAAGGCGATGCGCCGATTGATTACAGCCGTCGCTCTTCTACGATGTTTAATCAAACCGCCTTACGTGACTCCATCCTCGGGCGAAGCATGAACCCTTTTTTTATCGCCGGCGCGTCATCCTCTCCACCGTCGTAGTACCCGATACCGGTGTCTTTGTCGCCGAAGGCCAGCATGATCAGGACAACGACAAGTATCATCTTCCAGAATCTACGCTTGCCGATTTGCGGCAGATCAGGCGCGGGGCCGAACCTGCCATCCCCGTCAGGGTTTTCCTGATTAATACGGCCCCGCCGAAATACCGGTAAGCCGGGAACGGAGGCAGGATTAGGAAGCGGGGCGGATCTGCCAGTTGTTTTCATACGGACACGGACCTTTCTCTTTTCAAGGCTGCAAACGCTTTCCTTACTTGTTGACCAATATATTCCCGGGAGGTAGATAGTGTGAATTACGTGAACAGGGCTGGTTAGGCCATATGATGTAAAAGCAGTGTTATTTTGTCAAATTAAATAAGTAGCCGTTGTTTCTCCTGCCGAATATACTGCTACGTAACCACAAGGAGGTGATTCGGGTTTGTTTGATTTTGAGGGAATGGCAAAGCTCATGGGGGAATTCGGTCGTATTAAGGATGCGTTAAGAAACGTAAGACTTGAAGTCAGCGAAGGACCGGTTTCCCTAACGGTTAACGGACTCCAGGAGGTGGTCAGGGTTAAGGTAGACGGGAAAAGTGTCTCAAGCGTTTCAGCTCTGGAATCAAAGATCGCAGGTTGTTTTAACAAGGCGGTTGCCGAATCCCGGAGGGCGGCCAAGGAAGAGGTGGAAAGGACCACCGGCTGGAGCATTCCCGAAATTCCGGGCCTGTTTTAAAAAAGGGGGCTTTCTTAAGTGAACAAAGCGGACAAGGGAACGGTAGACGGCTGGCAGGAATCGCGCCAGATGGTCCGGGATTTATTGGACCTTCAGATAAGCAGTGGCTTAACGGGCGATAAATTGCTGCTTCTTTTAGGTTTGCTAAGTGTTTTTGGGTCTGTTGAATTCCTCGGCCGCCGCAGGGAGAACGGCGAAGGGCAGTCTTTGCAGCGGATGATCGGCACGCTTGCTTCTTCGTTTCTAACGGGTGGCCAGGGATTAAAACAGGAAGAATTGCAGGGGGTTCGCGGGGGAGAGGAGTCGGCAGGCGGCGGTAAAGAAGGATGGAAGGTCCTTATGTCCCTTTTGAGCAACCCGGAGGTACTTCGCATGGTGCTGCCGTTGTTATCGAAGCTGACAGGAGGGGCTGGTTCCAACACTACGGAAGCCGCTGAAGCCGAGGGAAACTTCACATCGTCACGCAGGAGGCGGGCGCCGGAACTCATGCGCTGGGATTTAGGCAGGAACGACCCCAGAAGAAAAGGCTGAAATCAGCAGTTGGCGGTAAGATACCACAAAGACGGACGACCGGTTTCAGCGACGGTGACCGAGATACGCGGAATAAAGGCTGCCGCTTTCGGAAAGGTCTTGAGCCGAGCCGGCGAGCGTAACCTTTCCTCTTTCGAGGATAAGCGCACTGTCGGCAACAGCGAGTGCAGCTCTTGCGTTTTGCTCGACTAAAATGATTGTATGTCCTTGTTCTTTCAAGCGCCGCACGGTTTGCATTATTTCCCGGACAACAAGGGGAGCGAGGCCGATGGAAGGCTCGTCCATAAGCAAGAGTTTCGGCTTGGCCGATAAGCCTCGCCCGATTGCCACCATCTGCTGCAACCCACCACTTAAAGTATGGGCTGGAAAGCCCATTTTTTCTTTTAAGGCTGGGAAGAGGTCCAGTATCTTTTCAATATCTTCTTCCAAATCCTTTTTATCGCGCCGGTAGCGGTGAAAAGCGCCAAGGAGCAGGTTATCCCTAACGCTTAATGAGGGGAATAAAAGGCGGTTTTCGGGGATCAGACAGATGCCCTTTTTTACAATAGCCTCCGGAGACAGGCCGGCAATAGGGCAGTTTTCGAAAACGATCGTGCCGTTTTCAGGGGGGTAAAGCCCGGCGATACAGCCAAGCAGGGTGCTTTTCCCGGCGCCGTTGGCTCCTAAAATTACTGAAACCTCGGACTCGTATACGTCGAACGATACCTCGGTGAGCGCCTGGATGTGGCCTCGGAATACGGTGAGGTTCCGGACATTCAGCATGCCTCTTCCTCTCCTTCCCCGAGGTAAGCGGCGATAACTTCAGGATTGCTTTGCACTTCCGCCGGTGTTCCGGTGGCGATAACCGTGCCGAAGTTAAGGACTACCACTTCGTCCGCAAGGCTCATAACCGTTTCCATATCGTGTTCCACAAGGACGAGGGAGTAACCCCGGTCGCAGAGGGATCTGAGAAAGCGGGCCAGTTCCTGGGATTCCTTGGGGTTCAGCCCGGCGGCGGGTTCGTCGAGAAGCAGAATTTTAGGCTGAGCGGCCAGGGCACGAGCTATCTCAAGAAGACGCTGTTGTCCGAATGGCAGGTTGCCCGCCGGCAGATCGGCATATTCGGCAAGGCCAAGACGGTCAAGCAGGCCGACGATTTCCCGGTATAGTTTTTGGTCTTCGCGCATAGTGCCCGGGCGGCGAAAGACGCTGCGCATAAAACCGACACGGCTTTTCCGGAAGGCGCCGACCATCACGTTTTCCGCCACGGTAAGGTTCGTAAACAATTCAAGGTTTTGAAAGGTACGGCCGATCCCGAGTTCGGCTATCTGAAAAGGCTGGAGTCCGGTGAGGGGCCGTTCCTGAAAGATAACCTGTCCCCCGTCCGGTTTTAAAACGCCCGTGATGAGGTTGAAAATGGTCGTTTTGCCGGCGCCGTTAGGACCTATCAAGCCAAGTATTCCGCCGGTTCGCGTTTTAAAACCCACCCGATTCAGCGCGATCAGTCCACCAAAAACCTTTGTTATCTCCCGCACCTCAAGCATGATTATTGTTCCCCCGTTCCGGGTGCACAGTCACGATGCTCTTTTCCGGCAGGAGAAGCCCTTTCGGTTTAAAGAGCATGATGATTACGAAGATGACGCCGAAAATAATGATTTCGAATTCTCCACCGGCGGTTGGCAAGACCTCCGGTACCAACCACTGGAGCAGTTTGTCCAGACCTACGATGATTCCCGCCCCTAAAACCGGGCCCCAGAGGGTGCCCAGTCCCCCGACAACCACCATGAGAGCAAACTCCACGGATGTCGTAAAGCTAAAGGGTGACGGGCTGATAAAGGTTACCCAGAATATGTAAAGGGCGCCTGAAATACCGGCAAGGAAGGCGCTGACGACGAAGGCCAGTAATTTAAGAGAAGCGGTGCTGATGCCTACTGCCGCGGCCGCCTTTTCGCTGGAATGAATTGCTCTGAATGCCCGGCCCACCGGCGATCTTGTGAGATTGGCCATACCTAAAAGAACAAGACCCAGGATGGACCACACCAGGAAAAAGCAGTCCCTGTCGGAGTCGAACACCACTGGCCCGATTGACAGGTAAGGGATTCCGGTAAGACCGGAAGGCCCACCGGTCAAGCTGCTGAATTCCTTAAAGAGGGCAGAGACAAGGATCCCGACCCCCAGAGTGGCCAGAACAAGGTAATGCTCCCGCAGACGTAGGATGGGACGCCCGATGATAAGTGCCACGAAGGCGGGCAGAAATGGGGCTATAAGAAGACAAAAGGCAGGAGGGACTTGGCACCTCGTGGCCAGAATGGCGGCGGTATAAGCACCGAGACCGTAAAAAGCGGCCTGTCCGAAGGAAACCTGTCCGGCATAACCCATCAATAACCCTAAACCTAGAGCAACGATGGAATACAACCCGATAACGATAGAAACGCCCAGTAAGAAGCTACTTTGAATAAGCATTGGGAGAAAGAGAACAACAGCCGCCGTCCCGAAAAGCCACCACCAAATCTTTTTGGAAGACAAGAAAGCCCATCTCCTTGAATTCTGTGTAACTATTTAGTACTACGTAGGGCGCGGCGATAAGCAACATATTTCGGAAGTCAGATGCAGGATGTCAGAAATCAGAACTTAGTAAAATTCGCTGTGCACTGCATCTCTTCACACCGCGTTCCGTCCTAGTAAGCTGAACAGTTACAATTCTCTTAACCGCCATAAAATATTATCAGTAAATACTGCGTTTATTCCATTTACGGGTTGGCTTAACGGTTTCCCAGGATTCCCGTCGGGCGTGTGAGAAGGACGATGATCATGACGATCATAGCGATCGCGTCCTTTAAACCCGTGAATGAATAGCCTTGAAAGGAACAACTTGCAGCGAACGCCTCGATAACCCCGAGCAATAACCCGCCGATTATGGCGCCGGTAACGTTGGTAACCCCGCCCAGAATAGCCGCCACAAAACCTTTCAGTCCCAGCATGAATCCCATGTCGTACTGGGCGGTAGTGATGGGGGTGATGAAGATGCCCGATAACGCCGCGATGATGCCCCCGAAAGTAAAGGCAAACAGCGACAACCGTCCGGGGTTAATTCCGACAAGCTGTGCGGCGGTTTTATTCATCATGGCTGCCCGTACGGCTTTTCCTAAAAAAGTGAAATCGAAAAACACAAAAAGAAATCCTACCGCCACCACGGCCAGACCCAGGACGAACAGACTTTGTGGAATAATAACGGCTCCCAGGAAGCCGATCGAAGAGGTGTTGACGAACGAGGGCAGGGTATAGGGGTGCGTCTTCCAAATGAGGAGAGCCGCACCCCTCAAAGCGATCGAGACACCTATGGTGATTATTATCAGGGTCAAAACGGAGGCCTTTCGCGCGGGGTGAATGGTCGCCCTTTCCATAAGGGCGCCCACCAGGCCGGCCAGCATTACCGCCAGGACGTAGGCGAGAAGGTCGGGGCATCCGGCTTCTCGCAGGCTCACTGCGGTCAAAGCACCTATGGTTACGAACTCTCCGATCGCAAGGTTAAAGACACCCGTAATGTTGAAAGTAACGACCAATGCCAGCGCTATTAAGGCGTAAATGCTTCCTAGCGTGAACCCTGAGATCAGGTACTGGACATACTGGCTTTCGATCCCCAAAGAGTATGCCTCCTAGGAGACTGCTGCAAAACGGCGCCTTTCTTCGTCAGACTCGCTGGCCGGTACTCACGTACTTCCGTGTACGCTCCGTTCCGGCCAGCTTCGTCTTCCTTGATATGTTTTTTTCGCAGCCTCCGGGATGTTTACTACGTTTAACTACCAAAACAACAGGGTTAGTTTTTCACCGAATCTATTTGTTTTCAACATCCTTCTAGGAGACCGCTGCAAAACCGCACCTGGACTTATAAGACTCGCCGTCCGCGCCATGCGTGTTTTCTGCGGTCCTCCGAATTGTTGTAAGTCTTGCTGAAAGTGGACAGTCGAGTCGCTTCAAACCCCGAAGGACCCTCCTAATCAGATAGATACGTCCACTTGCCGTCTTTAATCGTGACCATAACCAACGAGTCTTCCCCAAGCCCGTTGTGGTCCTCCGCTGAAAGCTTAAATACACCGCTTATACCGGGGTAACCGGTTATTTGTTCCAGCGCTTCGCGGATCTTAGCCCGGTCGGGGCCGGCCTTTTCAATAGCCTGGACGGTCAGTTGGAACGCATCGTAACCATGACCGCCGAAGGTGCTGGGCCGTTTGTTGTATTTCGCCTGGTAATCGCTGAGGTAGTCGAGCAATACCTGCTTTTGCGGGTCCGTATCCGGCAACTGCTCCGCCACAACCAGTTTGCCCATCGGAGCGACAACACCGTCGGCGGTGGTTCCGGCCAGATCGATGAAGGTCTGATTGCCTATGCCGTGGGTGTGGATGAGCGGCATGTTAATCCCCAGAGACCTAAAGTTCTTGGTTACGATGGAAGCCGAAGGCGGGATCGCCCAAACAACGGTAACCTTGGCCTTCGATGCCTTTACCTTGGTTAGCTGCGCCGTCATGTCGTTATCGGTGGCTTCGAACTTCTGCTTGATAAGGATGTTGATCCCGTTATCCGCCGCCGCCTTTTCAAAGTTAACTAGGCCGGAGTCTCCAAAGGCGTTATTCATGGAAAGGAAAGCGATGTCTGTAAGCCCGTTAGCGACGAGGTACTTGGCGATTTTGTTAGCCACGACAATATCGCTCTGGGCGGTTTTAAATACCCAGTGCCGTTGCGTTCCATCATCATTAGTGACGATTTTCGCTGAAGCCGCCATGGATACCATCGGTACTTCACTCTTGTCAATGGTGTCTATCATTGCAAGTGAAGGCCCGCTCTGGCTACAACCCATAATAACCAAGACGTCCTGTTCGATCAGTTTTTTAGCGTCCATAACCGCTTCAGTCTCGTTGGACTTGTTATCCAGGATTGTAAGATCAACCGGGTGCCCGTCAATGCCGCCCTTCGCGTTGAGCTCGTCAACCAGCATCTTGAGAGTGTTGTTTTCAGGTTCTCCTAGCGAGGAACCCGGACCGCTGATGTCGACAACGGCGCCGATCTTATAAGCCTCTTTAGTTGCGCCGGCAGGTTCATTGCTCGTCGTTGCAGACTTGCCGCAGCCGGTTACCAGGACCAGTAATAATAACAAACCAAGACCAAGAAACAAACTCCTCTTTAACACTTTCTAAACTCCTCTCTCCCAATAAGGCTGAATTATTTACTTCTCTATACCCTTGTCCAATCGGTTCCGCTAATAAAACAAAGCAAAAATCCCGCACCTTCATGTACCATTTTTGTCTTTTGAAGTCCCGATGCTGCAACCCCTACTCCGGTTCTGCCCGTAAGAAAAAAAGAAAGGCTGTTAAAAAATAAAAATCCACTCCCGGTTTTACCACCTTCTTTCCGATAGTAAAAGCCATTGGTCTTTTAGGTCAAATTTAACATGCTTAGAGCAGAAAAACAAGAAGGAACTTGCTTTTCCCCGGCCTCTCTTCCGTATCCGTTTTTAAAGGCTACGGCGACGCGGTCTGGGGAATAACATCCCCATTCACCGGTGAAGATAGTTTCGTCGGTCTGTCTGTCCAATTTTCTTGAACCGGGGATGGTGGCATGTTCGGTCTTCAGATCGTTTCTCTGCTAACAGCAGCGGCTGCCGGGGGGCTGATGGCGGTTCAGGGTTCTGTAAACGCCCTGTTAGGTAAAATCATCGGTCTGGTAGAGGCTACCTTCGTTGTAAACGTTATAGGGGCTGTTGCCGCCGGAATTTTACTTCTGTTATACCGAAGCGGCGGTTTTTCACGTCTCCATCATATCCCCTGGTTCGCCTGGTCCGGGGGTGTACTCGGCGTATTAATTATTTACGGTGTGGCGAAGAGCATTCCTAAGGTGGGGGTGGCCCCGGCGACCACCGCCATTGTAGTGGCGCAGATACTGACCGCGGCGGCCATCGATCACTTCGGCCTGTTGGGCATGGCCCGTCTCCCGTTCAGCGGCTGGCGGGTTATGGGGGGACTGCTGCTGGGTGCGGGGGCGTGGTTCCTGCTAAGAAAATAGTACTTCTTTTACTGGGCGCCGCGATAAGCTTTGCATAGCTGTGATTTTGGAGGTTAGAGGCCGGAAGTTGGAGGTCAGATTAGTTGAAGAAATTCGCTACAGCGAATTCCCACTTCTGTTCCGATTTCCAGCCTCCTGCATCCAACTTCTAAAATGGCCCGCCCCCCGGCACTCAGACTAACCCTGGCAAAAAATAAGCGGTTTTGACAACATTAAAGTTTCTATGAAATCATGCTGCTTTCCGAGTTGAATTGAGTGCTGGGTCTTCCTTGCTCTACTTGCTTCTCCCCGTGCTCCGTATTACGCTACGTTCGTAAGCTGCCATTTTCACGGAGTCGGAAGGGCGGTAACGGATTTCGAGCCCCGAGTCGATAGTCGTTGGTCCGGAAAGTCAAGAATCGGAAGAAAAAAACCGAAACGCGCGACACGTGATTGAATATGCTTACTCAGTGAATATGTAACAGAAGTGCAGTCAGTGTTAAAAACCCTATCACAAAACCTGCCGCTCCTTTCTTCCGCATCATCCGCGGTGTCAATTCCTTAGCCACTAAATAAAGCATCGCACCGGCAGCCAGGGCCAGGAGCGGCGGAATTAGCAAGTGAAACCGGTGCGCTAAGAACAGCCCGAAAAAGGTTCCGGCGGGTGTCACTAAGGAGAGTAGAGCATTCAGCCGGAGTATTGTAGCCGGTGACAGGCCTCCAAGGCGCAGCGGCGCGGCGTTGATCAAACCTTCCGGAACGTTGTGGATCCCGACGGCCAGGGCAAGAAAAATACCGAGTTCCGCGGCGACAGAACCGCCGGCGCCGATGGCCATCCCTTCCGGGAAGTCGTGCAGCGCAATTCCAATGAACAGAAGCCATCCCAGGCGCTTGTAAGATGCGCGAAGGTTCACCGCCGGATGCCCAAGAAATATGTCGGCAAGAAAAAGAAGCAGAATCCCGGCCGATCCTCCCAGGAACAAAGCGCCGGCCCCCCCCAATTGAAGGGATGCGGGGATGATCTCCAAGAAAGACACTGCGCTCATGACCCCTGCCGCAAAACCTACAAGGTACGGCATTACCTTTTCAAGGGGAAGACAGAAGACCATTACCGCGCCCAGGAGCGTGCCTGCCCCGGAAATGAGGCTTAGACTCAATAATGTAGAGTCCTGAAGAATTTCTTGACTTTGATTTACAGGAATCAGTGAACCTCACCTCAAAACACATCTAAATCCGACTTCCGGACGTTGAACCGATCCCCTGCATTACCAATTACTTGCTCTCGGGTGCCTTTTTGTGTAAAGTTATGAGAGAACGCTCAATTGTATGCAACGGGTAACTTTCAGCCGCTTGGTGTTTCGCTGATGGGAACGCGGCGAGGTGCAAGCAGAGTGCGAGAGCCGGTCTGGGGTGAGCACTGCCCCTGGACGGCTGACAAAGCCATGCGCAGCATATCGCCGCGCCCGACGACCGGAACACCTGAATGGTTACCGCAGCGGGGTGTATCCGTGGCCCTTACCGTTTTATCGAGGGCGAAAATCAATTTATCCTTGGACGTGGTCGGCACGCGCCCGGATGGTTATCACGAAATCGCTTCGGTGATGCAGAGCCTGGCCTTGGGGGACGTGTTGACCTTTGAACACCGGCCCCGGGGTGTAAGCCTTGAAGTCTGCGGCAAGCCTGTGGCGGCGGGCGAAAAGAACCTGGTTTTAATGGCGGCGCGCCTCTTTGCGGCCTTGACCGGCTGCCGCCGGGGTGCTGCCATAACCCTGCGCAAGAATATCCCTGTAGCGGCGGGACTTGGCGGCGGCTCGGCGGATGCGGCGGGCACGCTTATTGGATTGAATCGGCTGTGGGGACTCGATCGGGACACTCGCTTTTTACGCGGGTTAGGAGCCCGACTTGGGGCGGATGTCCCTTTTTGCGTCACCGGCGGGACCGCCCTTGCTACCGGACTCGGGGAAGAGCTTGCTCAACTGCCGCCGCTCCCGGAACTGTGCGTTTTACTTCTAAAACCGTCCTACGAGGTGTCCACGGCAGCGGTTTACCGGGCCTACGACGACCTGGGGCGGGTGCGGCCGCCGGTGGCCCGGGAGATGGCGGAGGCGCTGAGACGCAATAAATGGCGGGACGCGCTTCAAAAATGCTGCAACGCTCTTGAGGACGTTACCTTCAAGCAGCATCCGGATCTCAAACAATTAAAACGGAAGCTTATGGAGGCGGGGGCGGTATGCGCTTTAATGTCCGGGAGCGGGCCGACCGTTTTCGGGGTTTTCGAAACCGTACGTGAAGCGGACGCAGCAGGTTCACTTTTTCGAGCCGGCGGCATCGAAGTCATCGTTACCGCCACGTCCGACCGCGGGGTAGTATTCGAGAATTCAGTAGGCAGTAGACAGTAGGCGGTAGATAGAAGAAAACATTCAGGATTCTGCCCCAGACAAATGCCACTTTCTTTATAAAGGAGTTCCCTATGCGGCTTGGGGCCGCTCCATCTGAAGAATGAAAATGGGGCGACCTGAAAGCTGGTTACTTAGATGCAGAAGAGTAACATAAACGAAACGCGGCGAGGAGCGAAGCTCATCACCGCGTTCCATGGAAGAAGAACGCATTTTCGAAGCATTCCTGTAATGCTTTGAAACAAAGATTGACCAACAAAAAGACCTCCTGGTACAAATGGAGTTAGCGAAACAACCACAAATACCGAGGAGGTCAGATTGATGACAAAACGAACCAGTAATTTAAGCCAGATCCGTGAAGTGCGTACGCTCATAGTAGGCGTAGATGTAGCCAGAAAGGCTCATTGGGCACGAATGCTGGATGGAGGAACCGGGATCGAAGTCGAAAGCGCCTTCTCGTTTCAGAATAGCACAAATGGGTTTTCACGTCTACTGGGCAGGATAAGCCGCGCGAAAGAACGTATAGGGGCGGGAGCTATTATAGTGGCGATGGAGCCGTCAGGGCATTACTGGAAGCCGCT
>JBFMBK010000022.1:0-28428 GCA_040755295.1 Bacillota bacterium
ATTAGGCGGATCTCTGACCACAGGTCTTGTGACAGCATTTTTTCTTCTCTCCCATGACTAAGCTCATGAGAAAGAGGTTCAGGTTGACCCAATTCGTTTCCCTCCTTTTTTTGGAGGGGGTCAATTTGCCCGGATGCTCAAGAAAGAGATAACAGAGGACAAGCAAGCGGTAGCCGTGGGGGAAAAAGCCGGTAAGGAGATCATTCCGGTTGCTGCACAAGTATTAGAACCCTGTATTTACGAAACACCCAATGTAACTATAACGAAGGCAAAACGGGCTAAGGGAAATCCGGCTTTACATGATAAGGTTGATCCGGCGGCAAAAGCAACCGCCAAAACAGGCGTTAGTAAAATCGAAAACTTACGGGGAAAGATCAAGGATAATCCCTTCTGCTTAGAGTGCGGGGAGAAATTCACTAAATCCCACCCACGGCAGGATTTTTGTTCGAAAAGATGCCGGGAGACCTACAAAAAGCGGTTAATGCGGCAAAGGCGGCGGGAAGCCGGGTGTTGCCCGCAATGCGGTAAGCCCATGCCGGAGGGGGCGAAAGGGACTTATAAGGAGAAGTTGACGTATTGTCCGGAATGTGCGGAGTATTGGAAGAGGCGGTATGAAAAGAAGAAAACCACGTAAGCATTTTTCTCACTTGGAACCGAAAACATGAAGGAATTTGTAGAATTGCCAAGAATTATTTACCAAGATTCCTTTAGGATGTGTAAAAATGAGCTGTTTAAATTTTTCATACAGATATCAAATTATAATTCTGTTTATTATTTTCATATTATTTCTAGGAGGGTGCGGAACACCAAAGACAGATAGCAAACCGTTTTCTAGTGGCGAACCAATAGCTAAAGAGAATTCAAATATGCGAGAACCAGCACGATCTCAACAGTTAGGGTGGTTATACAAATCAGATTACGAGACAATATTTATTCGTTGGGTAGAAACGGACAAAAATCTTGTTGGACAACTTCAGTTAGTAAAATTTAATGGAAAAGATGCAACAAGTGAAACGCATGCATTCAATGGCATCCGTAACGGTTCGGATATAAGTATCACATTCTCAGGAAGTATTTGGGTAGAAGACTGGAGTGGTATCACATGGACTGGAAGCTTAAAAGGTAATGAATTGACGTTGGTATTCCCCTGTAAAGATGGAACATTAGGTACAATTATATTTAAACCAGGAAGTGTTGAGGACTATAATGAAGCAGTTTTAGGATTCCAGAATCAAGCTGATACAATAGCAGCATTAGAAGCTCTACAACAAAAACAAGAACAGGTTCGAAAGGAACTCTTAAATATATTTGACGAACTTAATGAAAATACCTCAGAATTAGCTAGCATATCCTTTAATGACGTAGTAAGCGAGTACCAAGCTCAATTGGAAGAAATGCAAAGTGATTTCACAAAATTAAGGCAAGACGCTACCGTACAGCCATTTAACTCATATCAATTAGGCGTAGTCCAATACGATTTAGGAGTCTTGGATTACCATTTAGGGTGTTATGATTACCACACTAACTCCTATGAGCGTAGAGTTGATTCTATCAGGGACTCTCAATCCAGGATCAATAGTAATATCTCTTCTTTACAGATGACATGGAAAAACTATCATAATCTCTGTTCTAGTTACAATGACATTAACTCCCAAGACATTGCCCTTGTTATAAATGCAGCCCGAAAAGAAGTATCTAATTCTGAACTAAAAATTGAAGAAGCACAAAAGCAAGTAACTTCTTATCATAACCAAGCACAGCAACTTTACCAAACAGCTAGTTCATTCGTTGCTGGACTTAAACCCATTGAATAGAAGGAATAATTTCCCCGATGTTAAGCAATTTGTTTTAAACAGAGGCTCAGTAGGAGTGTAAGTAGAATGAAGAATACCTTTCCCGGATACTATCAGCCAACTCAAAAGGAATTCGCCGACTTGTGGAAAGAATGTCTTTTTATTCCGGACGCTAACGTCTTATTGAATTTATATCGCTACAATGAGGAAACGAGTAATTCCTTAATTGATATTTTTTCGAAGCTCGCCACTTTTGGACGCTTGAGGATAACCCACCAAGCAGCGTGGGAATACCATAAACGGCGTCTAGATGTTATTTCTGATATTAATGACGATTACGATAAGATTCAAAAATCTCTTACATCTATACAGAATACTTTAGATTCTATTAGAAATCCATTTATTTTAGTTGCCCATTTGAAAAAGTTATTTGAACCCTTGATCAATCAGGTTGAGGAAGAGCTTGAAAAAATGAAAACGCAGCAACCGAACTTTTATACTAATGATCCTATTAGACAAACCATTACATCTTTATTCCAAGGTATGGTTAGCAAACCATACATTCCTGAACAATTAGAGGACATTTTTAAGTTAGGTAAAGTCAGGTATGAGGCAAAAATACCTCCAGGATATTTGGATGCTGAAAAAGGAGGTAATTATCAATATGGAGACCTAGTTTTATGGTTTCAAATCATTGATATAGCTTTGGAAACTAAAAAGCCTGTTATTTTCATCACAGACGATAAAAAGGAAGATTGGTGGTTGAAACACAAGGGAAAAACCATTGGGCCTCGCCCAGAACTCGTAAAAGAAATGGCAGATAAAGCAAATGTTCCCTTTTATATGTATCAAACACACCAATTTATGTTATACGCTAAAAAGTTTTCTGATAATGAAATCAAAGAAGAAGTCATTGAAGAGGTTAAAAGAATACATCCTGATAAAACAACCTTAGAAATATCGTATCTTTCTGAGCGGGTTAAGGAACTTGCTGAGACACTTGATTTCAATAAAGGCAAGGTTTTACAAAAGGAAATAAATCGGATTGAAGAAGCCTTGAATCAGAAATATGATGAATTAGCAAAACTTGAAATTCATCATATGGCTTTAACGACTAAACTGCAAGAAGTCTCCGGTACTAAAGATAAAAACAAATTATATTATTATGGAAAATGGTTTCCCCACCAGGGCAAGGATACGTCTGGGAAGGAGTGACAACATTTAAGAGGAGATGTAAAGTTGGAACCACATGATTATGGTTTTACAACCGTAGGGAAATGGAAGCTTGGAAATTCAAAAAGCGGTATAGATTATAGTCTTAACAATTTAAAAAACAAAAGGGTAATTTATGCTTTTAGTGAAGGTAGCACAATTAAATATTTGGGTGTTTGTGGAAGCTATACTTTAAGCAAGAGAATGAGCGGATATAAAAATCCAGGTCCATCGCAAACGACTAATATACGTATTGCAGCAAATATAAAGAAATGCTTGGAGAATAATCAGACAATTGAGATACTAGCATTGCACCCCAAGAGTCCGTTGAATATAAAGGACTAAAGGTTGATCTTGTAAATGGGTTAGAAAGCCCCCTAATAGAAAGGTTTAATCCAGAATGGAACATGCAGAAAAGAAAGAGCAAGAAATAGCAGAAAGAAGCTGGTTGTAGATTTTTTCCACTTTTTTACGTTAAAACATCTGAACCAAGGTTTCTTAAAGTAGTAACTCATTCACATTCCCAAACTAACCCCTCCGCCGCCGGGTGATTTTTTTGGTTTCCCCCTAGGTCAATTGGAAATCCTTGGTGGGCAAGTGTACGCCGGGGTGGGGGTGATAAGTATCCCCCCCCACGCGGGGGCGTGGATTGAAACCTCCTGGCCGCTGTTTGGTGCTGTTAGGAGCTGATGTCGCCCCCCACGCGGGGGCGTGGATTGAAACGTCCAACCGTCCGCGTCAGTTACGTCCTGGCTATGTCGCCCCCCACGCGGGGGCGTGGATTGAAACGAGTTCATCCCGCCGGAACCAGTGATTGAACCGGGTCGCCCCCCACGCGGGGGCGTGGATTGAAACAACTTTAACGACTTCATCCAGGCAATCCACCGGAGTCGCCCCCCATGCGGGGGCGTGGATTGAAACGATATACTGCTGTCGACCTGTTTACCTGTGGGGAGTCGCCCCCCACGCGGGGGCGTGGATTGAAACTTACTCCATGTGCCGTTTAAACTCACATATTGTGGGTCGCCCCCCACGCGGGGGCGTGGATTGAAACAAGACGCGGATGTTCTTACCTCGGCGCTTGCCGGAGTCGCCCCCCACGCGGGGGCGTGGATTGAAACAGGAAAAGGCAGGAAATCTATGTGCCAAATTCACAGGTCGCCCCCCACGCGGGGGCGTGGATTGAAACTCACCGTTGCTTGCAGGTAAAGTAGCAGGATCAGCCAGTCGCCCCCCACGCGGGGGCGTGGATTGAAACGATTCGGCAACAGTAACCGCGTTTTAGAATCTCGTCGTCGCCCCCCACGCGGGGGCGTGGATTGAAACAGTAAAATATTGTAACAGGATTCGACCGCCGACAATGTCGCCCCCCACGCGGGGGCGTGGATTGAAACTCGTTGGCCGGCAGTGACGATAACAGCCACAGAACCGTATAGCACCCGGCCGTAGCGGATTGAAAGAAATATGTAACGTGAAGCAAAAAGGGGGACTGGTCCCCCTTTTTGTTATTGAATATAACCGTTGTCCCTACTGAATAACGTTGACTTTTACGCGCCTGCGGGTGACCACATCTGATTTCGGCGCCCGGACTTCCAGAATACCGTTGGCGTAAGTTGCTTCAACCTGCTCGGCTTTGATGCTCGAAGGAAGCGCTACCGTGCGGAACAGACTGGTTGCCTGAGCCCCCGCGAAGGCGGTCGCCGAGATGGAAATCGAGTCGTCGGTAACGGTGAGGTTAAGGTCGTTCAGGCTGACGTTGGGTAATTCGGCCGCCACGATGACATCGCTGTTAGTTTCATGAAGGTCCACCCTCATTTGCGCAAGGCCGGTGGAGGCCTGGATGGCGGTTCCCTGTATCCCTATCTGGCCGCTCAGGAACGGATTGATGAAACCCTGTTGGATCGCCGGATTAATGAACGGATTGTTCCACGCGGCCGTGGCAAGCGGTGATATAGCTGCTGTGGTTATGGGTTGGTTCATAATGGCGGCGTTTAACAGCGCCGGGTTATTCCAGGCGGTAAGTCCGCTCAGGATCGCGGGATTGTAAGCCAGACTCATGGCCTGGTTCGCGATGGGATTGAGGACCATCCCCTGGGCTGCTGCAGGATTGAAGGCATACACCACGGTGTTGCCCTGGATACTGGGCCTTATCGAAACCGGAAAAGCCGCTGCCGAAGAACGGAAACCCTGGCTTAAGGCTACTGCCTGGTTGGGGTTGAAAGACTGGATGTACAAATGGCATCCTCCTCAGTTTTATTTTTAAATACCTCTATTAGTTTTCGGTTTTTAAAATCGCTTTATGCGAGCCCTTTTCATAAAAATGATTCCTCTGCTGGCACAAATGACCACGGTTTGCCCCGTACTTTTTCTGCGGATACTATGTAATAAGAAAACGGCACCTTATCTAAGAAAAGAGCCTTCCGCTTGAGTTACATAAATGAAAAAGTCTGGAGAGGGTTATGCCTTATCTTGAAAGGCGCGATCTTATCGGCCAAATCGGGCGGCTGAGGAATTCGGCCGTAATAACTTATTTCACCGGTGACAGGGAAAACGTTTCCACCAGGATCGCTCCCGATGTTCTGCCGATCCTGTACCGGCACCTTCGCTTGCAGAAACAACCGGAGCGTATAGACCTGTTCCTTTATACCAGGGGCGGGGACGTATTGACCCCCTGGCGCCTGGTACACCTGGTACGTGAGTTTTCCTCGCGGTTCAACGTCCTTGTTCCTTTCAGGGCATACAGCGCCGGGACGCTGATATGCCTCGGCGCCGACGAAATCGTGATGACTAAGATGGGGGAACTCGGCCCCATCGACCCGAGTGTGATTAACGCTTTCAATCCCCAGGACCCGCAGAATCCTTCCGCCAGGGTTCCTGTGAGTGTTGAGGACGTTTATTCTTACCTGACTCTTGCGAAGGAGCAGGCGGGGCTCGGCAGCGAGGAGCATCTGGCCAAGGTTTTTATGCTGCTTGCGGAGCGTATCCACCCTTTGGCTCTCGGCAACGTTCACCGGAATTACCTTCTGGTCCGTTCACTCGCAAGACGTCTTCTGGGTCTGCGTGAGGAGCCTTATCCCGAAGAACGGATGCTGCGTATCATCGACAGCCTTACCGAAAAGTTGTATGCGCACAGTCATATGATCTCCCGCCAGGAAGCCGCTCGAGAGATCATGCTTCCGGTGGTGTTCCCCCCGGAAGGATTGGAACAGCTTATGTGGGAACTTTACGAGGATTTTGCGGCGGAACTGGTTATGACCCAGCCCTTTAACCCGAATGAGATTGCCAGAGGCCCGCGGACGGAATTTGAGGTGGTAGGCGGGTTTGTTGAATCCGAGAACGGTCAGGACGCCTTTGTCTTTAACGGGGTGGTTGAACGGCGCGATTTTCCGGAGGCCGGACAGGTTACCGTGAACATTCTTAAACAGGGTTGGCGGGGACTTATATGAGAAGGCGGAAGCCAGAAGTCAGAAAACAGATTCAACAGTTCTACATGCCGCATTGCGGTACCACGAAATGAAAATTTCCGTGGAAAAGGGTATTTAACTGTTGTCACATATTCATTTTCTTGACACATGGCGTCCTTGGCGTCTTGGCGGTTTAATTATTTCCGAAGGGAGGCAGGAAAATGGCCGGAGAAAGAAAGGATGAGTATCAGCCGGAAAAGATCCCGCGAGTCTTATTCAAATACCCGCTTTCAAACCGCTACTACCTGTTGACGGACAGCAGCGGCTACCCGTCGGCCGAATACCGGTATCCCTACGTGCGGCAAACAGGAATAGTGATTCGTGAGGTTGACCGTTAAGCCGCCGCGCCGGGCAGAAGAAAAGAAATGCTGAAATAAAAGAAAAGGCGCTTGCAGGCGCCATTTTTTCTTTGAGGTAAGTGCATTTCTGACCCTATCTAAATCTTGGCGTCTTGGCGGTTGAAAAGCCGCTTACTGGTTTATTCTCTTGGGAAACCGAACCATGAGCACGCCGTTGTTGATATCCGCGCTCGCCTGGTCTGAATCCACTTCGCGCGGTAAGGCAAGTATGCGGGTGTAAGAACCGCGCGGGCGTTCGGCGTATACGATCGTACCCCGTGGAATTTTTTCACTTAAAGGGCCGTTTACAGCCACTTCGGTCCGCGATATTTCGAGAACAAGTTTATCGGGATCAACACCCGCCATATCCATGAGGTACATAATTTCATTTCCGGTATCGATTATGTCGACCCGCGGGGTTACATTAGCGGGAAAACTCCATGCCGGAACTCCTGTCGACATGTTTACCCCCATCTGAGGATTTACAAATGTCGGTCTTATTTCCACTTTACTTACTCCTCCAAAGATTTAAGAATGGTGGATTGATTCGGAGAAATGCTAAAGGTATTTTCACCTGCGGGCAGGGTATTTATGCGTCGCTCCGGTTCCCGGCGGTAATTCCGGCACATCATTGACGGAGACCGCCGAAGACGGCCGGGTTGCGCCGTTTTGCAGCGGCCTCTTCGGACGGCTTGACTTTATCTATCCGATGTACGACAATAGGAAAAATGAAGGAGGTGAGGGGTTGATAAATGTAGTGGTTGCCGGAGCGGCCGGCAGGATGGGCCGTGAGGTTGTCCGGGCGGTGAGTAATACCCCCGGTATGACGGTGGTGGGTGCAGTCGACGTAAGTCAAAACGGTCAGGATGCCGGTATGCTTGCAGGAGTCGGCGCACTCGGGGTGACGTTGAGTTCAGACATTGAAAGCGTTTTCCGGGAGACCAACGCCAATGTTGTGGTTGACTTTACCAACGCCAAGGCTGCGGCGCAAAACGTACGGACCGCTATTGCCTGCAGGGTGCGTCCTGTAGTAGGTACGACAGGAATTCCCGAGGAAGAGTTGCAGGAATTAAAGCGTTTAAGCCGGGAAAAAGCCATAGGAGGGTTGATCGCCCCAAACTTCGCCATAGGTGCGGTATTGATGATGCATTTCGCGGGTATTGCCGCCCGTTACCTCCCGGTGGCCGAGGTCATTGAACTGCATCACAACCAGAAACTGGATGCTCCATCCGGTACCGCCCTGAAGACCGCGGAGATTATCGCCGCCAACAGGCCTGAGGCGGAGTATGAAGACCGGACTCAAATGGTGAAGCTTGATGGAGCCAGAGGGGGAATGCTGGGGGGGACCCGGGTTCACAGTGTCCGCCTGCCGGGCCTGGTTGCTCACCAGGAGGTCATCTTCGGCGGCCTGGGACAAACGCTCAGTATACGGCACGATTCCATTTCCCGCGAGTCATTCATGCCGGGGGTGATTATGGGAATTAAGAAGGTAACCGAACTTGACGAGATTATTTACGGCCTGGACAAGCTTATTTTTGCCTAGCGCATTACTTTTATAGCTGAGCGGCGTAGCCACAAGGGTCAACTTGATGAAAAGTTTACAAAGCTGGCCGGTAATTATTGCCAGACAAAATGGGGGTTCTAATCCAAAATTCGCTTGTTTTCGCTTTTCTAGGTCAAATCAGGCTAAACTTTTTTCGGTGAGCCTGTTCAGCTAAAGCACCTCCCTCTCCCACGGTTCATATATTGGTTATCAGCCGTGGGGGGCGATATAAGTTGAAATTACTGACGGGGATCAGCATTGCCGTAATCGGCGGGGACTGCCGGGCGGTTTATGTGGCCGAAGAGCTTTCGAATCAGGGCGCGCAGGTCAGGCTGGTAGGACACGAGGCGGAGACAAAACCCGGCATCCAACTGGTGGACGAAGTCGAGGCGGGAGTTACGGGAGCAGATGCCGTGGTATTTCCTCTTCCGGGCATAACAGACGACGGGAATATCTATGCGCCGGGGAGGTCCCTCCTCCTGAAGGAAGAAGACCTGGCTTCGCTGCCGATGGGGACGCCTGTTTTCACCGGTTTTGCCAGGGAGATACTTTCCGGGATCACCAACAAGCTGAGGCTGAAGCTGGTAGAGGTAGTAAAAAGAGATGACTTCGCCATTCTGAATTCAATACCCTCCGCCGAGGGCGCAATTCAGATGGCTATGGAGAATATGCCGATAACCATTCACGGCTCAGCGGCTTTTGTTCTCGGATTCGGGCGTGTCGGGCAAACCCTGGTGAGGATGTTAAGCGGTCTCGGCGCGAAAGTGACGGTGGTCGCCAAAGATGCGGCGAAGCGGGCGAGAGCGTTGGAGATGGGTTGCCGGACAATTGACTTCGGTGAGCTGCCGGTTGCTGTCAGTGAAGCGGATGTAGTGTTCAACACCGTGCCCGCGGTTGTTTTAACGGCAAGGGTGTTGAAGTGTACGCGAACCGACGTTCTGATCATAGATCTCGCTACACAACCCGGTGGGACAGATTTTGAAGCAGCCCGGCGCATGAAAAGAAAGGCAATACTGGCGCCTTCGCTTCCTGGTAAGGTTGCGCCGCAAACGGCCGGACGGATTCTGGGCCGAGTGGTCGCGGACCTCCTTGTTCAGGAAAAAGGACTTAACCTCGCGGTTCTGCCTTAGGGGGGTGCTGACAGTGCGGCTCAAGGGTTTAAAGGTGGGTTTTGCCTTAACGGGTTCTTTTTGTACGTTAAATGAGGTAACGGAACAGATAAAAAGGATCATCCAGGAAGGAGCCGAGGTAATCCCGATCATAACCAGAGAAGTTGCGACGACGGATACACGTTTCGGTACGGCGGCTTACTGGAAGGGTTTATTGAAAGAACTTACAGGACATGGAGTGATAGAGACGATTATCGGCGCTGAGCCGATCGGCCCGAACCGGATGTTGGATGTTTTAGTTGTGGCGCCCTGTACCGGAAACACCCTGGCTAAGCTGGCGAACGCCATTACGGACGGGCCGGTACTGATGTCCATAAAGGCGCAACTCCGGAACCAGAGGCCGGTTGTTATGGCAATTTCCACAAACGACGGCCTGGGTCTCAACGCCAGGAACCTCGGGGTCCTGCTTAATTCAAAGAATATCTATATGGTGCCGTTCGGCCAGGATAACCCGGCGGCCAAACCCAATTCGCTGGTGGCGAAAATGGACCGGTTGTTGGATACCATCCTTTTCGCCATCGAAGGAAAGCAGATTCAGCCTGTACTCGTTAATTACGCTTAGCGTTCTTGCAGGGAATGTACGCGGTCAGGCATGGGAAGGATTTATGAAACCTGTTACAAGTCAGGATCCACGTGACATGGCAGCGCCGTACAGTGCGGCGTGCACTACGGGTAGTTGTACGTTAGCACTGGACGGCGACCCTGGTGTTTGAGATCCCTCAAGTCGGCAAATAGAGAGGAGGCCTTCCTTGCGACAATTCAGCGTAGCAGTGGTGGGGGCGACCGGAGCGGTCGGCCAGGAAATATTGAAGGTACTCGAGGAAAGGAATTTTCCGGTAGGGAAACTTCACCCCCTGGCCACCGCGCGGTCCCGGGGTAAAGAGGTTCATTTTCGTGGCCGGGCTTACATTGTCGATGAGACACGGCCGGAAGCTTTTGAAGGGGTAGAGATAGCGCTTTTCGCCGGAGGCGCGGCAAGCAAGGAGTTCGCCCTCGCGGCGCGGGACCGGGGGGCGCTGGTGGTGGATAATTCGAGCGCTTTCCGGATGGAGGCCGAGGTCCCGCTTGTGGTGCCGGAGGTAAACCCGGAAGACGTGAAACGGCACAAGGGCATTATCGCCAACCCGAATTGTTCTACCATCATCATGGTGGTGCCGCTCAAGCCGATTTACGACGCGGCGGGTATAAAACGGGTCGTGGTTTCAACCTATCAGGCGGTTTCCGGCGCGGGTACGGCCGCAATCAATGAACTCGGCTCCCAAACCAGAGCGGTTCTTAACGGCGAAGAATTCGAACCGAACGTCTTTGCGCACCAGATTGCGTTCAACCTGATTCCGCACATCGACGTATTCATGGATATGGATTACACCAAGGAAGAATGGAAGATGGTCAAGGAGACCCAGAAAATCTTCCACGACGACAATATGGCGATCACGGCTACAACGGTGCGGGTACCCGTTTTCCGGTGCCACTCGGAATCGGTTAATGTGGAAACCAGGGAAAAGCTGACCGCAGATGCGACCCGAGAGATACTGTCCCGGGCGCCGGGCGTTGTGGTGGTTGACGAACCGGCCGAAAAACGGTACCCGATGCCTTCCCTGGCCTGTAATAAGGACGAGGTCTTTGTCGGGCGTGTTCGGAATGACAACTCGTTGGACAAGGGTCTGAATCTATGGGTTGTGGCGGACCAGCTTCGCAAAGGCGCGGCGACCAACGCGGTGCAGATAGCCGAGCTGGCAATCGCTTACGGGTGCGTATAATTGAAATTTGTAAGGAAGTGATATAAATGATGACGGATTTCGGACGGGTGCTCACCGCAATGGTGACGCCTTTCGACCGGGATGGGGCTGTAAATTTCGACCAGGCCAAGAAGCTGGCGCGTTACCTTGTGGAAAACGGTTCGGACGGCGTGGTTGTAGCCGGTACCACGGGCGAATCGCCGACACTCAGCAAGGATGAAAAGGTGGCGCTGTTTGGTGCCGTGGTGGAGGAGATCGGAGGGAAGGCCGCGGTTGTTGCGGGTACCGGAAGTTATGCCACCGCCGACAGCATCGCGCTGACAAAGGCTGCGGAAAAGGCCGGCGCCGATGGTGTCATGCTGGTAGCCCCGTATTATAACAAGCCTTCCCAGGAAGGACTCTACCGTCATTTCCGGGCGGTTGCCGAAAGCACGGGCCTTCCGGTAATGGTCTACAACATACCCGGGCGGACGGCGGTAAACGTTCTGCCGGCAACCGTGGCGCGTCTGGCGAACGACGTACCCAACATCAAGGCCATCAAGGAAGCAAGCGGTAACCTTGACCAGGTAACGGAACTCCGGAGGATCCTGCCCGACGAGTTTGCGATTTACAGCGGCGATGACGCCCTGACCCTGCCTATTCTGGCTGTCGGCGGGAAAGGGATTGTCAGCGTCGTGGCTCACCTGGCGGGTAATCGGCTTAAGGAAATGATCAACGCATATGCCGGCGGCAACGTTACTCTCGCCGCGAAAATACACCGGGAGCTTTTCCCGCTGATTAAAGGGATGTTTATCACCACCAACCCGGTGCCGGTCAAAGCGGCGTTGGGCCTTTTAGGGATCAATGTCGGCGTGCCGCGGTTGCCCTTGGTGGAAGCGACGGCGGAAGAGAAAGAAAAGTTAACCAAGCTTTTACGGGAAAGCGGTCTGCTTTAGGAAGTTAACGTGCGGCGTAAACCTTGATAAATCTAACCGCCAATCCAGCACTCAACTAATCACTGTAAAGATTCCAGGAAGTAGGCAATCATTAGCTATGACGCAAATCATGTTGAGTGCTGGACAAGAACGCCAGAATTTAGGACAATAAATACCGGATAACGCCCAGGTCTAAGCTTTCGATGGTCGTTAAGTTTTTATTCTGCGGCTTGCCGTATGGAGCCCTCCCCGAAAACGGTTTTCGGGGTTTTTTGTTTTAATATGCCGGGTTTACTTGGCGTTCTTGGCGGTTATTGCGTTGCCCGCCTCGAATTTTTATCTGTGTATATCTGTGTTCATCCGTGGTTCAGGTTGTTAAACCGGCAAGAAACCGGTAACAGTCTTCCAGACTGCCCCTGTAGTCCGGGTTGCACGGGCGGATTCCGCGGTGAATCGCCTGATCCTCGACAAGGTAGGTGCTCATCCCGGTTTCAGCCGCGACAAGATCTTCCTCCACGTCGTTTCCCAGCATCAGGCACCTTTCAGGCGGTGCGCCGAGATAAGCCGCGATTTCCTCATAGTACATCGGGTTCGGTTTGCAGAAATGCATGATTTCGTAAGTGGTTACCAGCCGGAAAGGAAATCCTGTCCCAACGGCCCAGCGCAGTCGTTCTTCCACAGCGGCGCGCGGGAAAACCGGGTTGGTGGCTATCACGATATCGGCCCCGCTTTCAAGAACCCGCCTCAAAACTTTAGGCGCAAGGGCTGTGGGGCGGGTGAGAGGCGCCAGGTCCGGGAAATCTTCGCGGTAAAAGCGGTCGAACACGGGCAGGATCTCGTCCTCCGGCAAGCCGGTGCGGGCAAAAAAGTCTTCAATGAAGACTTCCCGGTTGGTGCGTCCGGGGTCGGAATTCACCACCATGGCCCGAGTGGAGGCAAGGAGGTGGTCGATGAACTCCCCGGGCGGCAGGTAGGGGCTCATGCGTGCGGCAAGGGCGTTGAGGTAACCGTCCAGGAACCTTTTCTTGTCCATCGGCAGCAGCGTGCCGTCCAGGTCAAAAAGAATATATTTAAAACGCAAAGACCGGGTCTCCTTTCAGATCACTCCTCCCAGATATGATACCCTTGGGGAGGAACCCATGTAAAGAAGGCCTTTTGCCCGGTTCTCGTCTTGAAATTTTCTTGACAACCCATAATTCTCTTGATATGCTGTCTTTCACAGCAGGGTGAAACCTGCCACTTTTTCTAAGAGATTGCTTCTAAGCACCATAACAGTTATATCTGAGCCACGAAGGCCGTAAAGTTCTGATTAGAACTGTTCTCAACAATCAGCGGTACGAAGCCGTATCAAGATGGCCTAAGAAATAATTTGTGATCTGACATTTATATAAAGGCGGAAAGAGGACCATGGAGGTCTAAGCTCCATGGTCTTTTTTTTTAAAAATTATTTGGTATGGAGGGGAAGTTATGCACCGGATTACCGCTATCGTTTGGCATAGCCACGCGACGACGCTGCGCAAGGCGGCAGTAAAAGTAGCGCCGGATTTAGGGGTGAAGGTCTATTCGGCCCGTTACCTGCAGGAGGGGAAAGAGGATTTCGCGGCCGCTTTGGTTGCGCTTGAAGAGGCAGACCTGATCTTTTTTTACCGCTCGGCGGGGGAGACGGTCTGGGGAGAGTTGGAGGCGGCGGTGAAAGGAATTAAGAGCCCGGTGGTCTGCGTGGCGCACGACCCGGCGCTTTGGGCAGCTTCGACCGTCCCGGCGGCGGTGGTGGCGCGCTGCTACCGGTATATCGTGCAGGGCGGGACGGAGAACTTCGCCCTAATGCTCCGGTACATGGCGGCGGCGGTGCTGGGGCTTAACCTGCCGGTGGCGGAGCCGCTGGTTTTTCCCTGGGAGGGACTTTACCACCCCGATGCCCCGGCGCCATTCACCACCGTAGGAGACTACCTATCCTGGTACCGGAAGCCGGAGCCGTTCGTGGGGTTGCTTTTCGCCCGGAACCAGTGGGTTAACGGTACCCTGGCGGTGGAGGACGCGGTGATCCGGGCGCTCGAGGCGCGCGGGCTCGGGGTTATCCCGGCGTTTTGCTATTCACTGAAGGACGAGGGGCTAGGGACCAAGGGCTCCGGCGAGGTGGTGCGGGAGTTCTTCTTCGACGCGGCGGGTCAGCCCCGGATCGCGGCGCTGGTGAAGCTTTTGGCCTTTTTCTTAGCGGCGCGGGCGCGGACGGACGATTTCATCCGGGAGGGTATCGCCGCTTCCGGGGTGGAACTGCTGAAAAAGCTCGGTGTGCCTGTCTTTCAGCCGGTGGTTTCCTTTTATAAGACGGTTGAGGAGTGGGCGGCGGACCCGCAGGGGCTCGCCCAGGATATCGCCTGGACGGTGGCGCTGCCGGAGTTCGAGGGGGTGATCGAGCCTGTTTTCCTGGGCGCGGCGCGGCGGGAGGAAGACCTGGAGATCCGGACACCGGTGCCGGAGCGGGTCGAGCGGATCGCCGGCCGGGTGGCGGCCTGGGTGCGGCTGCGCCAGAAACCGGTAGCCGAGCGGCGGGTGGCCTTCATCCTGCACAACAACCCCTGCGCCTCGGTGGAGGCGACGGTCGGCGGCGGGGCGCACCTCGATACCCTCGAGAGCGTGGCGCGGGTTTTGCAGCGGCTGCGGGCGGAGGGCTACGCCGTGGAGGCGCCGGCGGGCGGCAAAGAGCTGATCGATACGGTAATGGCGCGGAAGGCGATCTCGGAGTTCCGCTGGACCACTGCCGGGGAGATCGTTTCCAAGGGCGGGGCGCTGTATCTGATGCCGGTGGCGGAGTACCGGGCGTGGTTCGATACGCTGTCGACAAAGGTGCGCGAGCGGTTGACCGGGGCCTGGGGCAACCCCCCGGGCGAGGCGAAAAACGGGGTGCCGGCGGCGATGGTCCACGACGGCAGGATCATCATCACCGGGGTACGGTACGGCAACGCGGCGGTCTGCGTGCAGCCGAAGCGGGGCTGCGCCGGGGCGCGCTGCGACGGGCAGGTCTGCAAGATCCTGCATGACCCCGATATCCCGCCGCCCCACCAGTACCTTGCCACCTACCGGTGGCTGGAGCGGGATTTCGGCGCGGACGTAATCGTTCATGTGGGCACCCACGGCAACCTCGAGTTTTTGCCCGGCAAGGGCGTCGGGCTTTCCGGCGACTGCTGCCCGGACCTCGCCATCGGGACCTTGCCGCACCTCTACATCTATAACGCCGACAACCCGCCGGAGGGGACGATCGCCAAGCGGCGGAGCTACGCGACCCTGGTGGATCACATGCAGACGGTCTTAACGCAGGGCGGGCTTTACGACGAGCTGGCCGAACTCGACCGGTACCTTGAGGAGTACGAGCAGGCGCGGGTGGCCGACCCCGCGCGGGCGCACACCCTCGAGCACCTGATCATCGAGGAAATTAAAAAGGCGAACCTCGACCAGCAGATCCCGGTAGAAGGCGGCCACGAGAATTTCGCCCTGATCAAAGAGAAGGCGCACGCGGTGCTTTCCGTGATCCGCAACACCCAGATCCAGGACGGGCAGCACATCTTCGGGGAGCTGCCGGAAGGGGAGCGGCGGCTCGATTTTCTGAACGCGATCCTGCGCTTTGACGCGGGGGAGGCGGTTTCTTTACGCAAGGCGGTCGCGCGGCTGATGGGGCTGGAGCTCGGCGAGCTCCTGGCCGACCAAGGAAAGGTTTCGCTGCGTCACGGCAAGTCCTACGGCGCGCTTTTGGAGGAGATTGACCGGGCGGGGAAGGCCTTTATCGGTTTAATGCTCAAGGGGCGGCCCGTGACGCACGGGGAGGCGGCGGCGGTGCTGGGCTTGCCCAGCACTCAGCCTGCTGAGTGCTGGGCGGAGCACCTTGACGAGCTGAACTCGCTCCTGCCGCGGGTGCTGGATTTGAACGAAAGGGTGGAAGCCTCCCGCGAGATCGAGGGGCTCTTCGACGGCTTTTCCGGGCGCTACCTCCCGGCCGGCCCCTCGGGGCTCATCACCCGCGGGCGGGACGACGTTTTGCCTACCGGCCGGAACTTCTACTCCCTGGACCCCCACCGGGTGCCGACGAAGGCGGCCTGGGAGGTGGGCAAGCGCCTCGCGGAAAAGGTGCTGCTGAAACACCTCACCGAAGAGGGCCGCTACCCGAAGAACATCGCCATCTACTGGATGTGCAACGACATTATGTGGGCCGACGGCGAGGGGCTGGGACAGATGCTCTACCTGCTCGGCTGCCGGCCCAGGTGGCTGCCGAACGGCCGCGTGGCGGGGATCGAGGTGATGCCGCTGGCGGAGCTCGGGCGGCCGCGGGTTGACGTGACGGTGCGGGTGAGCGGGATCACGCGCGATAATTTCCCGAACTGCATCGATCTCCTGGATGAGGCGGTGCAGTCGGTGGCGGCGCTTGAGGAGCCGCCGGAACTGAATTTTGTCCGCAAGCACACCCTGGCGCAGCTTGGCGGGGCGGCGGACGGAGCGGCCTGGCGGGAGGCGACTTTGCGGATTTTTGCTTCCAAACCGGGGACCTATATGGCCGGGGTGAACTTAGCGGTTTACGCCTCGGCCTGGAAGGACGAGAAGGACCTGGCCGACATCTTTGTTTATTGGAACGGCTACGCTTACGGGAAGGGGGTCTTCGGGCAGGAAGCCTTCAAACAGCTTCAATCCAGCCTCAAGACGGTGGACGTCACCTACAACAAGGTGGTTTCGGACGAGTACGACCTCTTCGGCTGCTGCTGCTACTTCGGCACCCACGGGGGGATGACCGCGGCGGCGCGGGCGGCCTCGGGCAAGGAGGTCCGCACTTACTACGGCGACACCCGGGAGCCGGAGCACGTCGAGGTGCGCACCCTGGCCGACGAGGTCCGGCGGGTGGTGCGGACGAAGCTCTTGAACCCCAAGTGGATCGAGGGGCAGAAGCGCCACGGCTACAAGGGCGCCGGGGACATCTCCAAGCGGATCGGGCGCGTCTACGGCTGGGAGGCGGCGACGCAGGAGGTGGACGACTGGATCTTCGACGACATCACGCGGACCTTCGTGCTCAACGAGGAAAACCGCCGGTTTTTCCAGGAGCACAACCCCTGGGCGTTAGAGGAGATCGCGCGCCGGCTCCTGGAGGCGGCGGAGCGGGGCCTCTGGAACGCCGACCCGGAGATGATCGAGGGCCTCAAGGAGACCTACCTCGAGATCGAGGGGTGGCTGGAGGAGGATATGGGCGACGTGAAGGGCGACTTCCAGGGCGGCGCCATCGACATCCTCACCGCCGAGGAGGTGGCCGACTGGGGCGCCAAGATGCGGGAGATCAGGGGGAAGCTCGGAGATTGAGGAGGGAGAAAGGATGCTGTGGCTTGAGCCGGGACGGGGGAGCTATCGTTTGGGCGAAGCGATAAAGGTGGGAATATTTGCGAATGGGTTCGAGGACCTGCCCTGGGAAGGCGAGCGGGCCTTTAGGATTTGGGCAGTAAACCCCTCAGGCGTTCCGCGAGAGTTAACGGTAGTACCCGGTGGAGGTGAGGAGTGCTCCGCGGTCTGGTTTCTGCCCGGTGAGATGGGGGTTTACACGGTGGCCGCGGCCATAACCGGCGAGGTGAGTTTTTCTGCCCGGACCTATTTCCCCGTGGAGAAGGAACGCCGGGTGCCGCTTTCGCAGGTAGGGCAGGAATTGGTGATTGCACCGGTTTGGCACGAGGGCAGCTACCTTAATTGGCCGGTATGTCTTGAGGTCCGGTTTGCGGGGAAGCCCCTTCCGGGGGCGGCGGTAACGGTTTTCCCGGATTTATGGCGGGGGGAGAGGCTTTATAAGAAGGCAGACGAGGACGGGCGGCTGGTGTTCGACGGGCGGAACTGGTGCTACTGGCAGAAAGGCAGCGAGAAAAAAGATGGTATGGTCTTTTTTCCGTGGGGCATAAACTGGTTGATGCTGGTAGACCATACCGCACCTGGAGGGCAGCGTCATGTTGCTGCCTGTACCTTTTGTCCGGAGCAGGTATCCTGCTGTTGAGAAAAGAGGATGACAGATGACTTGTTCTTCAAAGCGGATGCATAAGATTGGTACACCCCGCGGCGCGGCGGCGGAGTGCTATATCGCCAAATGGCTGCACCCGGAACTTTTCCGGGATGTGAACCCGGAGGCGGTGCACAAAGAGATGCTCGAAAAGTTCTACGGGGAGGAGCTTAGAGTGTATGGGTTTACCCGCTGAAGTAAGCGGCGCGGCAACAGAGATGGACGTGGCCTCGATAAGAACGGCGTATTCCCGCCATACCGGCCGCAAGCTGCTGCTGGTCGGGTGCTTGCTGGCGGTCACCTGCGCCGTGGCTACCATGGCCACGGCGGTGGGGGCGGCCGGGATCAGCGTGGGGGACGTCTGGCGGGTGATCCTCAATCACCTCGGGGTTAAAGCCGCGCCGGTCGGGGAGCTCGCCCGGACGGTGGTCTGGGAGATCCGCCTCCCCCGCATCGTTCTGGCTACCATCACGGGGATGAGCTTAGCGGGGGCCGGGGCGGTGATGCAGGGGGTGCTCCGCAATCCCTTGGTTTCACCTTATACGATGGGGCTCTCGAGCGGTGCGGCCTTCGGGGCGGCGCTGGCTATCGTTCTGGGTACGGGTCTGATAGGAGGAAGTTACCTTGACGTATCGCGGTGGCTTATCGTCATCAACGCCTTCATCTTCGGGGGGGTAACCACGCTCTTGGCTTTCTCCCTGGCGCGATTTAAGGGGATGTCGCCCGAAACGCTGGTTTTAGGCGGGGTGGCCATCGGCTATCTCTTCCAGGCTGGGGTATCACTTTTAAAATACATTTCCAATAATGATGCCCTGAAAGAACTGGTCGTCTGGCTGATGGGCGGCTTCTGGGGGGCGGACTGGCGGACGGTGGGGCTTTTGACCCCGGTGGTGCTCGGGTGTATGGGGGCGCTGCTCCTTTACGCCTGGGACCTCAACGTTTTAGGGGCGGGAGAGGACGTGGCGGCGAGCCTGGGGATAAAGGTGGGGCGCCTGCGGGTTGTTACTTTGACCCTGGCGACGCTCGCGGCCTCAGCGACGGTGGCCTTTACCGGCATCATCGGGTTTATCTGCCTCGTGGGGCCGCACATCTGCCGGATGCTCGTCGGCAGCGATAACCGGTTTTTAATTCCCGCCTCCTGCCTGGTGGGTGCGGTGCTGCTGCTGCTGGCGGACACGCTGGCGCGGACGATAATCGCGCCGACCGAGCTGCCGGTGGGGATCGTTACCGCGCTGATGGGCTCGCCCTTCTTCATCTACCTGTTAATCAAGAAAAAGCGGCAGTGGTGGGGGTAAAAAGTAAAGGATGAAGGATGAAGGATAAACCGCCAAGACGCCAAGGGCACAAAGAAAATGGAGAATGAAAATCAAACGCTGGAAATATCGATTTCACCTGGTCTCAGATACTTATTTCTTGATTCATGGCGTTCTTGGCGTCTTGGCGGTTGCTCTGTTTTAAGGAGGTGGTGGGAAGTTATAAACACGGTTTTAAGGGGTTGTTTACCGGAGGTTGATGAGGAGGCTCTTCGATGTTAAAGAGTAAGAAAGTAACACTTTTTTCGTTGTTTGTTATGGTCTTTCTTTTTGCCTTGTCAAGTGGGAAAGATATTTTCCCGGCGCAGGCATCCGACATCACCGTCACGGTTGACAACGGGAAGCTGTCCTGCGATACGCCGCCGGTGATCGAGGGGTGTCGGACGCTCGTACCGCTCCGGGCGATCTTTGAGGCGCTCGGGGCTCAGGTGGATTGGGACGGGAAGACCCGTACCGTGACCGGTAAAAAGGGAACCACGATGATTAAGCTGGTTATAGGGCAAAAGACCGCCTATGTGAACGGCAACCCCGTTACCCTCGATGTGCCGGGGAAGATAGCGGGCGGCCGGACGCTGGTGCCCCTGCGCTTCGTCGGCGAATCGCTGGGCGCCGGGGTCGAGTGGGACGGTGCGAAGCGCATGGTGGTTATCCGAACCGGTACAGGCACCGCCACGGTGGTACAGAAGCGGATCACCATTAAAGATTCCCAGGGCCGGACGAGGCGCGTTCCATCCCCGCCGCAGCGCATCGTGGAGGTAAACGGCGATGTGGCCGAGTTGATCTGCGCCTTCGGGGGTGCGGACAAAATCGTTGGGGCGAGCAGCTATACGCTGGAGGATAAGATGATCGGTTCGAAGGTAAAGAAAGCGCAGGACGTGGGAAAATCCTTCACGCCCAATGTCGAGAAGATCCTGGCGCTGAAGCCCGACGTGGTCTTCGGCTACGGGAACTTCTTGAAGCCGGAGATTGTGGCGCAGCTCGAGCGTTCCGGGGTACCGGTAGTGCTTTTGGACTGCTACAAGCTTTCCACGATGGCGCAGGATATCCGTACCCTGGGGCTGATCCTGAATCGCCAGAAGGAAGCGGCGGCTTACGTCGCCTACTTCGAGAAGTACCAGAAGTTGTTCAAAGACCGGACGAAGAATATCCCGCTCGCTAAGCGGCCGCGGGTTTACCTCGAGGGTTACACCGACTATTCGGGCAACGGTCCGGGTTCGGGTGCCGCCGAGATGCTGGACGCCGTCGGGGCGCGGAATATCGCGGCGGGGTTGCGCCTGCCTTACCCGAAGGTGAGTCCCGAGTGGGTGGTGGCGCAGAACCCGCAGGTGGTCATCAAGGCCTGCAGCAGTTCCATCACCTGCGGCTACGACGAAAAGCCGGACGCGATGGAAAAGAAGCGGGCGGAAATAATGCGCCGCCCGGGGTGGAACAAAATCACCGCGGTGAAGCAAGGAAAAGTTTATCTCCTTTCGAGCGAGATCTACACCGGCCCGCGGGGGATTGTGGGCCTGGCCTATTTCGCCAAGTGGCTTTACCCGGACCTGTTCAAGGATGTGAATCCTGAGGCCATCCATAAAGAGATGCTGCAGAAGTTTCACGGGCTTGAGCTTAAGGGGGCTTACGTTTACCCGGGGAAATAACCGTCGAAAACTTTAGACCTTAAAAACCTTTGAATGCTGGAGCTTGATTTACGGAGGTGCGTTTTTGCATGGCGGTGAAACGTTTTTGTTTAGTTTTACTACTCTTTACGGTGATTTCGGTCTTGGTTTTAACTCCGGCTGGTGCGGCCTTAGCTGCCACCACCAACTCGGCGCTATGGTGCCCGAACGTGGCGCCGGAAACGACGGCACGGTTAGGCGGCCTCTACATTAGCGAAAGTAATGCCATGTCGATTAAAGCAGGTGACTGGGTGAGTATCGGCCTTCCTTCTTTTGCGGAGCTCCAAAAAATGACCTTTAACTTCGTAAACAGCAGTTCCTACTTCCCTCAAAAAGCGAGTGCGGTCGTCAGCGTAACGTTTGCTGAAAACACTTACAGTGTAGGCTCGGCTGTTTACTCTTATGGAGAGGAGGCCTTTTTGATTAGGGGTACGGACGGAAGCGAGGTGCATCTCCAAGCATTGGGGAAACAGAATGTCACCCTGATCGTGTTCGCTGCGCCCACCGATCTTCCGACGACAAGGACCTTCAGGACCTATATCTACTTTGACGAAGTGGTTGTTAAACCGGTAACCCCAGAGGACCTTGAGTCTTCCGATATTAAGGCGACACTCGACGCGCCCTCCACCGCCGGTTTTACCTCCGGCACGGTGACCGTCGGCAAGCTCCTCACCGCCGGTGGGAGTAACATCACCGCGGCCGCCCCCACCGAGATCACGGATGTTGGCGGGCAGACCGCCGACATCACCCTGAAGGAGGATTTCGCCGGGGCGCTGAAGGTGAACGCCGCGGACTTCCCCGGCGACAACACGGTGAAGCTGGTCTTGAGCCCGGGCTTCACCTGGGATACGGTGACCCTCATCCCGCAGGGCGGCTTTGGCGCGGGGAGTGTGGATTATGCGGTTTACCCCGAAAGAAACGGCTGCAGCGCCCTCTACCTCAAAATCAATACGGCGAGCAGCGGCAGCCCGGGACAGTTGCTCATTAGAGCCTTGGTTAAGGCGAACAAGCCCTTTGCCACCGCGCGCGACGTGAAGGTGACCTACGGCGGCACCAACCCGGGTGTCGGCGGGGAGAAGGTCGCGGAGGTGACGGTGGCGAAGTACTGGGTTCCGGGGCTGGCGTTGGCGGCGAAGAGCACGCTCGACGTAGCGGCCGGGCGGCTGAACCAGCAGATCGGGAACTTTACGGTTGCGGAGGGAATGACCGGTGATCTTGCGGCGGGACGGCTCCTCTCGCTAACGTTGCCCGAGGGGGCGAAGTGGAACCGCCGGCCTGGCGTCACGCGCGAGGCGGGCAACGGGCAGCTTCAGTATGAAGGCACGCGCGACGAGGGCCGGACGGTCGTCTATTCCGTTTACCAGGCCGGCACCAGCCGCACCGTCTTCTGTTTTAAAAACGCGACCGTGGACTTAGCGGTTTACGTTCCGGAGGAGCTCGCGGTGACGGTGAAGGGGCCGGGTTTAAACCAGAGCGTGACGGCGGCCAACGTCCAGGCGCCGGTTAAGTTAGCCCCGACGGGCGGCACGGTAAGGATCGGGCTGGCGGCGCAGCCGGTGGGGGCCTTGACCATCCAGGAAAATATGGTGGGGGCGCTCAGGGCGCGCGACGCCGCCCCGCACTCAACCCGGTTGAGTGCGGGGGCGGTTTTGCAACTCACGTTGCCCTCCGGGGTGCGTTTTGGCCAGAAGCCCACGGTCACCGTAACGGCGGGTGACCTTGAACTCGATGCCGCCGGGATTAAATTAGAGGATAACGACCGGACGCTCGTAATTCCCGTAAAGCTCTCAAGTGCCACCCCGGTGGAGAAGCCGGTAGAAGAAACCACCGCTGCCACCGGTGATGCCGCGGGGACGGAGACTGCTGAGGAAACCACTGCCGAGGCGGCTTACGAGCAGACGGGCAGCACGGTGGTGGTGGACAACATCCTCCTCACCTCGGACCGGACGGTGCCGGTGGGGCCGGTTACCCTTGAGGTTAGCGGCAGCGCCTTGAGCGAGACTGAAGCTCTCTTTTCTTCGTCGCTCAATAAGTTAGCTTGCGTCCTGGCCGAGTGCCTGACGCCGGCGCCGGTAGCCATCCGCACGGAGGCGGTCTTTACCATCGGCAGTACCAAGTACCGGATCGGCAGCGAGGAGAAGGAGATGGAGGTGGCGCCTTACATTAAGAACGGGCGGACTTATGCGCCGGTGCGCTACCTGGCCTACGCGGCGGGCATCGGCGGCGACCAAATGCTGTGGGACGGCGTGAATAAGACGGTGACTATTTTTGCCGGTAATCGGGTGATCCAGTTCCGGATCGGGGAGAAGGGTTACCTCTTGAACGGCGTCTTTCTTTCGGCCGATGCGGCGCCGGAGATCGTAAGCGGCCGGACGATGCTCCCCTACCGCTTCGTGGCCCAGGCGCTGGCCCTGAGGGCCGAGTGGGACGGTGAGAAGCGGCAAGTGATCATCCGGTAAAAGGTTCGAGGTTTAAGCTCAGACTGACCTTGAACCTTGAACCTGTTAACGTCGAACGCAGAACGCCGAACGTCTTCAGGGAGGATGAAAAAAATGCGGTTGCAGGTAAAGGGCGTTTCCTTCGCGTATGGCAGCGTACCGGTTTTGGAGGATGTCACCTTCAAGGTGCCGGCGGGAGAGGTGCTCGGGATTGTTGGTCCCAACGGCTCCGGGAAGTCGACGCTGCTCCGGTGCCTGGCACGGGTGCTCCGGCCCCGGACAGGGACGGTCTTCTTCGACGGGAAAAACCTAGCGGCGCTGCGCGGCTACGAAATCGGGCGGTGTTTGGGGTACGTCCCGCCGCCGGGCGGGCAGGCGGGTTTTCCTACGTCGGTGGTGGAAACGGTCCTGCAGGGGCGGCGGCCTCACCTTACCTGGGGGGTGAGCGCGCGGGACTTGGAAGTGGTGAGCGCGTCCCTCGGCTACTTGGGGCTGACGCCGCTATCGGAGAGGCTGCTCGGGGAGCTTTCGAGCGGCCAGCAGCAGAAGGTCTTTTTGGCGCGGGCGCTGGCCCAGGAACCGGAGGTTTTGCTCCTTGACGAACCGACGGCGACGCTCGACATCCGCTACCAGCTTGAAGTGATGGCGCTGATCCGGCGCTTAGCTACGGAGAAGGGGTGCACGGTGGTGGCGGTGCTGCACGATTTGAACCTAGCCGGACGCTTCGCGGACCGTTTACTGCTGCTTCACGCGGGGCGGATCTTCGCTGCGGGAAAAGCGCCGGTGGTGCTTACGCCGGCGAACCTGCGGGCGGTTTACGGCGTGGAGGCGGTGGTTGCCGAGGGGCCGTGGGGGATTCAGGTGACACCGGTGGCGCCGGTCGGCGGAGCTGCGAGCGGGGCGCCGGTCGCGGCAGCGGGCGGCCGGGTGTGAAGGGAGGATAACGCTTGCGGCTGCAACCTGAGGCGCGGAGGATAACTATGCCGGTCACGTCCCCGGATGCCGACGTTGAGGTGGCGCCGGCGGAGGCGGCCCTGGCGGTGCGGGGGGTGGTGAAGCGCTACGGTCTGGTGACGGCGGTGGCCGGGGTGACCTTTTCCGTCCGCAAGGGAGAGATCTTCGGGCTTTTGGGTCCGAACGGGGCGGGGAAAACCACCCTCATCCGGATGCTAACCACGCTGGCCCGCCCGACGGCAGGCGAGCTTTTTGTGGGCGGGGAGGACGTGGCGCGGAACCCGGTGGCGGTGAAGCGGCTGATCGGGGTGGTGCCGCAGGTGAACAACCTGGAGCGGGAGCTGACGGCGCGGGAGAACCTGGTGCTGCACGCGCTGCTGCACCGGCTGCCGAAACGGGTGCGGGAGGAGCGGATCGCGGAACTGCTCGCCTACGTAGGCCTCGACCACCGCGCGGATGAACGGGTGCAGAATTACTCCGGCGGGATGGCGCGGCGGCTCCTGATCGCGCGGGCGCTTCTGCACGAGCCCCCCATTCTTTTTCTCGATGAGCCGACGATTGGTCTTGACCCCCAGACGCGGCGGCGAATCTGGGACCTGGTCCAGCTTTTGAACCGCGAAGGGATGACGGTTTTGCTCACCACCCACTACATCGAGGAGGCGGAAAGCCTCTGTCAACGGGTGGGGATCATCGACCGGGGAAAGCTCATTACCCTGGGGACGCCGCGGGAGCTGCGGGAGAGGCTGGGAGCTTGCTGCGTGGAGTTTTTTACCCCTCAGGGGACGAAGCGCACCTTCTTCAATACGCGTCAGGAAGCGAAGGGTTACGCCGCCACGCTTGCGGGGGACATAACGGTGCGGCGCACAAACCTCGAGGACGTTTTTGTGGAACTCACCGGACGAGAGATTTTTGAAGGATGAAGGCGAAAGGCGGAGGAATGAAGGTGATGGCGGAAGCGGCGGTGGGAAAGAGGTTCTGGCACGAGAGGGTTTATCCCGCTTGGCTGCCGCTGGTCTTGGCGATGGGGCTGGTCTGGCGGCGGCGCTGGTGGCGGTTTGTGGTCGGGGGGCTCAACCGGCCGCTCATCTTCCTCGCCCTCTTCGCCTGGAGTTTCAAAGGGACGGCGGCGGCGAGCCATCTGCACTTCCTGGTTCCGGGGCTGGCGGCGTTAGCGGCGGTCAGCGGCAGCTACGGCGATTTAGTCAACTGGTTCACCCTGCGCCGGAAATATTTTCAGGTCCTGGACGAATGTCTTTTGGCGCCGGTTTCCACGCGCTCTCTCCTTGTAGGGCACTTGATCGGGGGCGGCGCGAAGGGGCTGGTGGTGGCCGCGCTGGTCTATCTGTCAGGCTGGGCGGTGGCCGGGGGACTGTGTTTCAACCCGCTTTTCCTGCTGCAATTAGCGGTGATCGCCTTCACCTTCGCGGCCCTGGCGGTGGCGGTGGCGATGGTGGCGAACGGGGATAAGGATGTTTTGATCTTCACCAACTTGGTGGTTTTACCGATGACCTTCTTCTGCGGAACCTTCTTCCCGGTGGAAGGGCTGCCGGGGGTGCTGTCAAAGTTAGCGTGGTTTTTGCCGCTCACGGCGGGCACTTACCACCTGCGGGCGTTGGCGCTGGGCGAGCCTGTGCATTGGGGCTGGTTAGCCCAAAGCATTGGTTGGTTTTGCGCGCTTTACACCTTGGCTTACCTTCTGCTGTGCTGGAGGCGGCAGGACTGATGCGGGCGCTGTTTTGGGGCTGGTTCCCGATCCTGTGGGAGGAGATGGTCGTCTGGCGGCGCCGCTTCTGGCTCTACATAGCAACCTACGTCCTTTCGCCGCTCATCTTTCTCCTTTCTTTCGGCTTTGGCGTAGGCGGGCGGCTGCGGGGGCTTCTCCCGGGCGGGATGAGCTACGCCGAGTTCCTGGTGCCGGGGGTGGTGGCGCTGGCGGTTTTCAACAACGGGATCACCGCGGTCACCGTGCGGCTCTTTTACAACCGGCTGCACTTCAAAAGTTTTGAGGCCTACCGCCTGGCGCCCGTGAATGATTTCGCCGTCTGGTTCGGCTACGCGCTCACCGGGGCGCTGCGGGGGCTGCTGGCCGGCGGGATGGTGCTCGGCTCGGCGCTTTTCTTGGTGCCCGGCTTGCGGGTGGCGCCGGCGGGCTGGCCCTGTTTGGTGGCGCTCGCCTTTTTTGCCGGTACCTGTGGGGTTTTTTTAGGGCTGTGCCTGCGCTCCTTTGACGACCAGACGGTGATCAGTGAGTTTTTCGTGGTGCCGCTGACCTTTCTCTGCGGGACGCTGGTGCCTTTGGAGCGGCTGCCGGCGGCGCTGCAACACCTCGTGTGGCTCCTGCCGCTCACCCCGGCGACGGCGGTTGTCCGGGCGGGCTTTACGGGGCAGCCGGTTGCCTGGGTGGAAGTGATGGCGCTTGGCGGGTGGACGCTGCTTTTTGCGGCGCTGGGGCTGTGGCGGCTGAAGCGGAACGAGGAATAGCGTTCGACGTTAGGCTTAGGTTGATTGACCTTTGGGGTCCGTACTATGTTCGAGGTTCCACGTTGAACGGACTATAAATTACTACCCTGAAAATAGGTCCGACGTCCGAGGTCCGACGTCAGAAACAGGGAATGCGGGGACAAAGTGCAAATCCCGGATCTAATGACCCTATCGAGTCGAAGCTATTTTCATTCTCTGATGGTGCCGCTGGCGGCATGGGCAACTACTGTCTAAGCCTGCACGTCGAACGTCGCACGGACCTAAAAGTTCTTCCGTCTAAGATTCAACGTTCAACTTACGGAGGTAGAAATGTCCGAATACAGGCGTTGCGTTTATCCTTTCACGGCTATCATCGGCCAGGAGGAGCTGAAGCTGGCCCTTATTTTGAACGCCATCAACCCGCTCGTTGGCGGGGTGCTGGTGCGCGGGGAAAAAGGGACCGCCAAATCGACGGCGGTCCGGGCCTTTGCGGCGCTTTTGCCGCCGCTCACAGTGGTGGCGGGTTGCCCCTGCAACTGCGACCCCCGCGATACAGGGCATCTCTGCCCCTTCTGCCGGGAGCGGCTGCTGCAGGGCGAAAAATTGGTGGCGGCGGCGCGGCCGGTGCCGGTGGTTGACCTGCCGGTGTCCGCAACCGAGGACCGCGTGGTTGGCAGCCTCGATTTCGAGCACGCGCTGCGCTACGGACGGCGGCGCTTCGAACCGGGGATCTTAGCGCGGGCGAACCGCGGGATCATCTACGTGGACGAGGTGAACCTGTTAGACGACCACCTGGTGGACCTGCTCCTTGACGCGGCGGCCTCAGGGGTGAACGTGGTGGAGCGGGAGGGGGTTTCCTTCGTTCACCCGGCCCGCTTCATTTTGGTGGGGACGATGAACCCGGAGGAGGGGGAACTGCGCCCGCAGTTGCTCGACCGCTTCGGGTTGTGCGTGCCGGTGGAGGCGGTGCGCGACCCGGCGGCGCGGGCGGCGATCGCCCGGCGGCGGGAAGCCTTTGAGAGCGACCCGGAAGGCTTCATCCGGGCGTTTGCGCCCCAGGAGGAAGAACTGCGGCAGCGGTTAGTGGCTGCGCGGGTGCGTTCGGCGGCGGTGGCGGTTGCCGAGGAGGCGGTAAGGCGGGCGACGGAGTTAGCGGCCGGGGCCTTTTGCGCCGGCCAGCGGGCGGAAATTATACTGGTGCAGGCAGCGCGGGCGATAGCGGCCTGGGAGGGGCGGGATGCGGCGACGCCGGCGGACGTGGAGCGGGTGGCGGAATTAGTGCTTTACCACCGGCGGCGGGAGGCCCCGCCACCGCCACCGGCGCAGCCGGAAGAAGAAGAACCGCGGGAGCAACCGCCGGCGCCGGAGCAACTGGAAGAAGAGGAACCACCGGAGGACCGGCAGGAGCAAGAACAGA